>JABEVJ010000062.1 GCA_013043985.1 Legionellales bacterium
AGCGACGAAGCAATCCAGTAGAAAGAGCGTAAAATCAAGGACTTGACGCTTATGAGCATTCTGGATTGCTTCGTCGTAAACTCCTCGCAATGACGAGCACTTTTCGCCTATTTGTTGTTATTTCCAATTACGCGACAGCGACTATATATATTCAAAACTCAAGTTTTTTGAGTATAACCCTCAGGCTTAATACTTTCGTTTGTAAACAAAAATTTCTCCATTTCTTTTACAAGAAGTTGTCGATCTTTTGATTCTGCCATACTCAAACGATATTCATTAATCAGTGTCGTTTGATGTGCCAGCCACATCGCCCATGCTTCTTTGGAAATGTTTTCATAAACCCGTTTTCCAAGCTCACCTGGGTAAGGTTGTCTATCCAAGCCTTCACCAGTTTTATTTAGTTTTTGACAATAAATTTGACGCATTTTTTACCCCTTAAAACATCCCTAACTGTAATTTTGCTACTTCTGACATCATATCAGTTGACCAAGGCGGATCCCAAACTAATTCCAATTGTACATCCGTGACACCTGGCACTTCTCGAACTGTATCACTGACACTTAACGGCAAAGATTGAGCAACAGGACAGCCAGGTGAAGTAAGTGTCATGTCAATAAATACTTTATTGTTGTCGGCGATTTCAATTTTGTAGATTAAACCAAGATCATAAATATTAACAGGAATTTCAGGATCGAAAATGGTTTTAATGGCTTCTACCACCTGTTCGCGAAGAGAAGGTAGGTTATCGTTGAAAATTGGTTCAATCGGTGTCTCGCTCATGGATGATGTTACTCCGTTGAAATGGGTTGTTGTGTATGGTGTAATGCCGCATGTAGGGCATGCCAGGCGAGCGTAGCGCATTTAATGCGAGCGGGATAATCTTTTACTCCTAGCAAAACCTGTAATTTCCCTAGTGCTTCAATATCATCACAGTGATCATTAACCAGTGCATCATGAAATAACTGAAAAAGCTTTTCAGCCTCTTGCATGGTTTTTCCTTTCAATATTTCTGTCATCAAAGAGGCAGATGCGGTTGAAATAGCACAGCCATGACCATCAAAGCTGATAGCATCAATAGTGTTATTATCGATAGCTAAATCAAGGTTAATGGCATCGCCGCATAAAGGATTAAATCCCTCTGCGTGATGGGTTGGGTGAGGTAATCGCCCAAAATTTCTTGGTTGGCGATTGTGGTCAACGATCACTTCTTGATAAAGAGAGCGTAAATCTAACATATCTTACCTTTTTAGCAGTGTACGAGCTTTTTCGATAGCGTCAAATAAGCGATCAATTTCTTCGTACGTATTATAAAATGCAAATGAAGCACGCGCAGTAGCTGGTATTTGATAAAATGTCATCAGTGGCATAGTGCAGTGATGACCTGCGCGGATAGCCACACCGTATTGATCGATAATCGTGCCAATATCATGTGGGTGAATGCCTTCTACGACAAAAGACATGACAGGAGCTTTATGTGCGGCTGTGCCAATTAATCGAATATCTGACTCAGTGCTTGCTCGTTTTTGTGCATATTCAAGCAGCTTATGTTCATATACGGCCATGTCGTCTCGATCAAACTGTTGGAGATATTGAATTGCAGCATCGAGCGCTATGGCATCAGCAATATTGGGCGTTCCTGCTTCAAATTTGGCGGGAATATCGTTATAAGTGGATTTTTCAAAACTCACTTGGTTGATCATTTCACCTCCTCCTTGATAAGGAGGCATTTTTTCAAGCAGCGTTTCTTTAGCATATAAAACGCCAATTCCGGTTGGGCCATACATTTTGTGGCCTGAAAAGCAGTAAAAATCACAATCTAACTTTTGTACATCAATCACTGTATGGGGAGCGGCCTGCGCACCATCAACCAGTACTTTAGCACCCGCTTGATGTGCCAGTGCAATTATTTTTTCAATGGGATTAATCGTTCCCAATGTATTTGAAATATGAGTGATTCCAACAATACGTGTACGCTCATTTAATAAAGCAGCGTATTCTTCCATCAGGATTTCACCCGCCATATTAATGGGAATGACTTTAATTACGGCGCCAGTTTTAGCAGCAATTAATTGCCATGGCACAATATTGGAATGATGTTCCATTCGAGATAATAAAATTTCATCCCCTTCACGCAGTATCATACCGCCATAACTTTGGGCGACCAGATTGATGGCCTCTGTTGTGCCGCGGGTAAAAATAATGTCCTTTTCAGATTTGGCGTGAATAAAATGCTGAATGCTGCGGCGTGCATTTTCGTAAGCCAAGGTGGACTTTTCACTTAAATCATATACACCGCGATGAACATTGGCATTCATGGTCGAGTAGTAGGTTGTTAAGGCATCAATCACACATTGTGGTTTTTGTGAGGTGGCAGCATTATCCAGATAAGCAAGAGGGTAACCGCGTGCGGTGGTGCGCAAAATCGGAAAATCTTGCCGTATTTTTTGCACATCCAGTGAGGAGTTTTTTTGAGGAGAAGTGATTTCGGCTAGCATGTTATTAACTCCTCATGCAGAGGTATACCTGAAAAATAAAGGTTCAAATGAGCCTGCCAAAAAGCTCGTATTTCGAGTTCTGAAATAGCGAGGAAAATTTCTGCAGCAAAACTATAAATAAGCATTTGTTTGGCAGTTTCTTTATCTAATCCTCGTGATTGCAGATAAAAAAGGGCAGACTCATCCAGTTGGCCGATGGCCGCTCCATGAGCACATTTTACGTCATCGGCAAAAATTTCAAGTTGCGGTTCGGTATTGATTTGCGCTTGAGTAGATAAAATAAGATTGGCATTGTGCTGAGTTGCATCAGTTTTTTGTGCATCTTTTGCAACTTTTACTTTGCCGTGAAAGACACTATGAGAGCGATCGTCTAAAACACTTTTAAAACGCTGCGAACTGAGACAGTGAGGAACTTGATGATCGACCGTAATATAATTATCAACATGTTGTCGGCCTTTTCCGAGATAAAAGCCATGGAGATGACATTCTGCATCTTGACCAATAAAACGCTGCTCAATTTCATTTCGTACTAAATGACCCTTGAAATCAAGGCAAAATAAGTTAGTGACGCTCGCTCTGGCTTGGGTCAAATATAAACGATTAATGTGGTAGGCATTGATACCCTGTTCCTGACAGCGATAGTAATTGAGATAAGCTTGTTGCTCTAATGAAATGTGATTCACTGTTGTCGAAAAATAAATATTGTCGTCATGACCTATGTGATGTTCAATAATGGTTGCTTCGGCACCTTCAGCAAGATGCACTCTGTTGTGCATATGTGCCATTTGATTGGGTGTACGGGTATATAAATAAATAAGGTGGATAGTTTGCGGTAATTTGACATGCGGAGGCACAAAAATAAGGGCACCATTCCGGGAAAAAGATGTGTTTAAATCATCAATACTGTCAATAGGTGTTTTGATTGACTCAAGATAAGATTCAAATTCTTGAGGAAACATTTTGAATCCATCATGCAAAGAGCCAAAGTGAAGATGATTGTTGCTTATTTTGCTGGAAAGAGCAGTGCTGAATTCGCCATCAACAAAAACTGCACGCAAACTATTTTCAATGACTGCAGGTAGAAGGGTTTGCAACACCGTATTGGATAAGACAGCGGAAGGTGTGGGTAATTGAAAAGGTGTTTCTGCTAGCCCCATGAGTTCAGTGTATTTCCATCGTTCATGTCGTGTGCTGGGAAAACCTGCTTTTTCCCAGCGCAAAAAGGCACCATGACGTAACTCATCGAGTGCAGAATGAGGGTTGTTTTTTTTGTCTAAACTTTGAAATTGTTGAAGCCAATGTTCAGTCATGTTCATATTACTCTGCCGCCTCTTTTTCCACTCCGGCATAACCCAGTTGTTCTAATGTTAAAGCTAAATCAGCCTGACCGGAACGAACAATCTTGCCATCAGCTAGTACATGAACAAAATCAGGTTTTACATAATCCAATAATCGTTGATAATGCGTCACAAGTACGACAGCACGTTCAGGGGAGCGCAAGGCATTGATCCCGTCGGCAACAATTTTTAACGCGTCAATATCAAGCCCAGAATCAGTTTCATCTAAAATCGCAAGCGTGGGTTCCAAGAGGAGCATTTGCAGAATTTCATTCCGTTTTTTTTCACCGCCTGAAAAACCGCTATTGACATCACGTGACAAAAAGCTTTCATCCATTTTTAACTCACGCATCCGTTTTTTGGCAATGGTTAAAAAGTCCAGCGCATCCACTTCGGGTAAACCTTCATGCTTGCGTTTTGCATTCACCGCGGCTTTTAACATATACATGTTATTGACACCTGGAATTTCAATAGGATATTGAAAGGCAAGAAAAATACCACGACGCGCGCGTTCATCTGGCTCCATTTCAAATAAATTTTCGCCAAGATAGGTTAAGGTACCATCGGTGATTTCATATCCGCTTCGACCCGCTAAAATATTGCTTAACGTACTCTTGCCTGAACCGTTTGGTCCCATGATGGCATGTACTTCCCCTGCATTTATTTGCAAGTTAATGCCTTTTAAAATCGCCTTATCTTCCACTTTTGCGTGTAAATTTTTAATTGATAACATAATACAAACCTTTTTAGTTTTATCCCACAGCCCCTTCAAGGCTGACTCCTAATAATTTTTGTGCTTCGACGGCAAATTCCATCGGCAGCTCACGAATAACCTGTTTACAAAATCCATTTACAATCATTGAAACCGCATCTTCAGGATTTAACCCTCGTTGCTGCAAATAAAATAATTGATCTTCACTGATTCGAGATGTTGAGGCTTCATGTTCGACGTGTGCAGTGGGATTTTTTGCCTCAATGGAGGGGAATGTATGCGCACCGCAAGTATCACTCATAAGTAGAGAGTCACATTGCGTATAATTACGCGCGTTAACGGCGTTTTTAGCAATCTTGACTAAGCCACGGTAAGTATTCTGACCTTTGCCAGCTGAAATTCCTTTAGAAATAATGGTGCTGCGGGTATGCTTGCCAAGATGCATCATTTTTGTGCCCGTATCGGCTTGTTGATGGTGATTGGTTAACGCAACGGAATAAAACTCACCGATGGAATAATCACCGCGCAATACAACACTCGGATATTTCCATGTAATTGCTGATCCGGTTTCGACTTGAGTCCAGGATATTTTTGAATGATGTCCACGGCAGTCACCGCGTTTAGTCACAAAATTATAGATACCACCGTTTCCATCTTTATCACCAGGATACCAGTTTTGTACTGTTGAATATTTGATGGTGGCATTATCGAGGGCAATTAACTCAACAACGGCAGCATGAAGCTGGTTTTCATCGCGTTTTGGTGCGGTGCAGCCTTCAAGATAACTGACATAACTGCCTTCATCCGCAATAATCAGTGTTCGTTCAAATTGACCTGTGGAGGCCGCATTAATCCGAAAATAGGTTGATAACTCCATCGGACAACGGACACCTTTGGGAATATAAACAAAAGAACCATCACTAAACACGGCAGAATTCAATGCGGCGTAAAAATTATCGGTGTAAGGTACCACGCTGCCGACATATTGTTCGACTAAATGAGGATGTTCTCTTACAGCTTCAGAAAAGGAACAAAAAATAATGCCTTTTTCAGCGAGTTTGCTTTTAAATGTTGTTGCCACAGAAACGCTATCGAAGACAGCATCAACGGCAACCCCGGCCAAAGCTTCTTGTTCTTTTAAGGGGATACCCAGTTTTGCATACATCGCAAGCAGTTCAGGATCAACTTCATCAAGGCTCTTGAGAGCATCGCCTTTGTTTTTAGGAGCAGAATAATAGCACAGTGCCTGATAATCAATTGGAGGATAATGCGCGTTTGCCCAATGCGGTTCAGTCAGAGTGAGCCAATGCCGAAAAGCTTTCAAACGCCACTGCAGCAAAAAATCAGGCTCTCCTTTTTTGGCTGAAATAGCACGTACAATGTCTTCATTGAGGCCAAACGGTAATTGATCAGACTCGATGTCGGTCACAAAACCGTGTTCATAATCTCGACTCAATAAAGCATTCAGTGATGGATTAGTTGTTGTCATAATATTAAGGCCTCAGCATATCAGCTAATGTAATTTTACTCAGCGATTCTTGAACGATTCGGCTTATCGATCGCCAATTGGTACGAATGTGGCAGATAGATTCAATGGAGCAATGACTATGATGAGTGCTGCATTCGGTGAGTGCAACATTCCCCTCCATGGCCGCTAAAATTTGGGTAATCGAAATACTTTCTGGCGGTAGCATGAGGCTGTATCCACCGTTTGCACCGCGCTGTGAGCGAAGTAAGCCTGCTTTATGAAGCATTTTCAATATCTTGCTGACAGTGGGCAAATTCAGTTGAGTATGCGCCATAATATCACGCGCATTGTGCATTTTATTGGGTTCGCGCGCCAAATAGCTCATCACAACGGTGCTATAATCGGTCAATTTACTAATCCGCAACATACTTTTTTCGTTACCATCTTAATCAGGACTGCTATAGTACTAATTATAGTACATGAAAGCAAGAGCGTTTGATAATCCTCCTTTCCCTGCTATTCTGTACAACTCCAGAGTTGAACTGCGGATTTGTACAGATTTATCAAAAATTAGAGAGAGTTAGGTCAGTCAAAATGTTTATCTCTTGCCAAGATTGTTTTTACCACGGGATTTAAAACATGGTAATATCCTTCCGTATCCTTATAAATCCAATCTTTTTTCAGCAGAGCATTTAATGTTCTTTGAATACTTGAGGGGGATATTTCGAGTTTATTGGCGAAATGCTTACCCATTAATTCTTTTTCCGATATTTTCGCAAGGCCAGCCAACACAGCTCGTTGATTGATGCTGAGTTGGCTGAGCATTTCAGAAACCCAGTCATTTTTTTGATTCTCAACATATTTTAGCCATATGTTTTCAACCGTGTCGCTATTGGGGAGAGAATGAGAATCCCATAACATACGGCACAGTCTGTTTACGTAATAAGGATGCCTGTCAGTCAGATACAAAATCATATCAATACTGTCGCTAGGTAAAGGACTTTTCCACGTCTGCAGGGATGCTGCATTTATAAAAGGCACATAATATTCTGAAGCAATTCGATCGAGCTTCATTTCGTCACATAAATGGTATAATGGGCGGGTTTTATTTTTAAACATTTCCTCCAGGAGGGTTCGATTACTGCCTGAAAATATATAAAAAACGTTTTTGCTTCGTTCTACTGCGTGCCGAATACTTGCCTCTAGAGAGTGAGACTCCTCTAGCATCGCTATTTGCTGAAATTCATCAATAACAAAAATAACGTGCAGATTCATTTCTTTTGCGACCATATCCAAACTCATTAAGAGTTTCATAATGGTTTCTTCATGTGTTTTTTCTTCTGGGCGAAGTTTCAATTTTTGCCCAAATGCAGATAGTTCAATGACTGGGTTCAATTTTGCAAAGTGGCGCATTAGCATTTGTTTTGATTTTTTAAATCGTGGCATAATGGCGTCAAGCAATTCAGTGACGCCATCAACGATCGCATTTTTTACATAACGGCCTGAGGTGGCAGGGAGTAAATCAACTGCCGTGAATGGAGTGTCCTGCTCAAGGGTAAACTGAGCAATCAAACTGCTTTTTCCATACCGTCTTGGCGACATGAGCACAACGTGCACATTTTGATCCAGACGTTTTTTAAGATATTCCCTTTCTTTTTCTCGGTCGCAAAAAGCATTTCCAGTCACGATTCCTGTCGGAAAATAAGTTTCGATAGTTGCCATAGAGGAGCACCTGCCTAATTGATTTGTCCTATGAGCAGAAAGAGTATCACATGTGATTGTATTACGCAACTTGCGTAACGCAGGCTGCGTAACGCAAGTTGCGTAATACAGCCTGTTTCTTGAAATTACAAATGCCTGTAATTTTTAAAAATCAGTAACAACATAACGATATTCGATAAATAATTATTGACTTAAATTGTTTTCAAGTCTACAATCGCTTTTTTTCAACTATGAGGTATATTGAAATGAAAGATTCAGTATTGTTAGGCAAGAGCATACAGATCATGCTAAAACTATGCTTAGTAGCTTTGCTGGCACTGGCTATGCTGCCTTGGTTAAGTCCTACTTCTCACTTGGGTGGATTTTTTCTTTGCATGTATGGCATAGCACATCTTTTACCAGCCAATCACCAAGCATTTGGAGATATCTATTACCATTTTACTCCGTTGACTCGTTTGATCGGGATAATAGGTTCATTGATCAATTTATTACCCTTATTTTTAGGGGTTATTGTCATATTAAAGATGTGCCAAACGTTTGCGGAAAAAAATATATTTACCGCTTATAATGCCAATGCATTCAGCAAATTAGGTATTCTTTATCTTCTAAGCGCACTGGTTCTGCAACCTATTAGCCAAATGCTATTTTCTTTTGCAATATCTTTGACACATCCTCCACATTTGCTTGCTTTTGGTATTGATATCAGCAATCTAACCGCCATTATTTTTAGTTTATTATTGATAATTAGTGGGCAAGTTATGAAAAAAGCTTATCAAATGGCAGAAGAGCAAAAACTTGTAATTTAAGGAAAAAAAATGTCAATTATTGTTGAACTCGATGTGATGCTGGCGAGACGCAAAATGAAATTACAAGATTTAGCTGCCCTTGTTGGCATTACTATTCAAAATTTGTCCATTTTAAAAAATGGACATGCAAAAGCGATTCGATTTGAAACATTAAATGCGATTTGTCAGGCACTCGATTGCCAACCAGGTGATTTATTGCGTTATGAAGCTGCTATACCCAACGCTATCTTCGGTTCCCTTTAATTTCAGTCAACTCGTAGCCTTATTCCTTGCTTGACTATAAACAATTAGGTACCTTGTACAAAAAAATCACTATATTGATTTTTCTTCACTTTAGGTGGTGACAAACGATTTTATTTGAGAGATAATGCGGGTCATAAAGTAAACTCTTGCCGAAGTGGTGGAATTGGTAGACACACCATCTTGAGGGGGTGGCGGCGCAAGCTGTGGAGGTTCGAGTCCTCTCTTCGGCACCAAATTTATTTGCTGGTAGAAAGCCTTACAACTGTTGTTTTCCTAAAGATATACCCGAAATATGAGACGCTTCGAGTATAGAGTTTCTGTCACGTAATGTGGAAATGACAGCAAATATGGGAAAACGCTCGTCATTGTGAGGAGTTTACGACGAAGCAATCCAGTAGTAAAAGCGTAAAATCAAGACGTTGACACTTATGATCATTCTGGATTGCTTCGTCGTAAACTCCTCGCAATGACGAGCGTTTTTCGATTTTTTGCTGTTATTTTCACATTACGCGACAGCGACACACAGATGCCGGGCATCGGCTAAACGAGGCGTAAACATGTTAACCAATTATTTGCCAATATTATTATTTATGTTATTAGGCGTGGCAATTGCAGCAGTGCCGCTTATCATCAATCGAATAATTGCTGTCTATAAACCAAACCCTGAAAAAAACTCGCCTTTCGAGTGCGGCTTTCCAGCTTTTGAAGATTCGCGTATCCCTTTTGATGTCCGCTATTATCTTGTAGCACTCTTATTTATTATTTTTGATCTTGAAACCGCTTTTTTATTTCCCTGGGCAGTATCGATCCGCGATATTGGCTGGTTTGGATTTTTTGCGATGATGGTATTTTTAGCGATTCTTGTTATTGGCTTCATTTTTGAGTGGAAAAAAGGGGCACTGGAATGGGAGTAGAAAATTTAAATTCAGCCGAAAATTCAAGCGTGCAGAGTATACCCCAACAAGGTTTTTTAACAACCAGTGTTGATAAATTAGCAAATTGGGCGCGTACAGGTTCATTATGGCCGATGACATTTGGACTGGCTTGCTGCGCAGTTGAAATGATGCATACAGGCGCTTCACGCTATGATTTAGATCGATTTGGCGTGATGTTTCGCCCAAGCCCTCGTCAATCGGATGTGATGATCGTAGCAGGTACGCTATGCAATAAAATGGCGCCAGCTTTGCGCAAGGTTTATGATCAAATGGCAGAGCCCCGCTGGGTCATCTCGATGGGGTCTTGCGCCAATGGAGGCGGTTATTACCATTATTCCTATTCAGTGGTGCGCGGCTGCGATCGTATTGTACCCGTTGATATTTATGTTCCTGGATGTCCTCCAACGGCTGAAGCCTTGCTTTATGGTATTATTCAACTGCAAAATAAAATCAAACGCACTAATACCCTTTTTCGTGGAGAGGAATAGATGGCCTCAGTTGATATTTTAGAGCAAGCCATACAGGAAACCTTAGGCCAATTTATTCACAAAACCGAGATAAAATTTGGTCAGCTTACCGTGTATATTATGCCTGATCGCCTACGGCATATTGCACATACCTTGAAAGAAGAGCCTGATCTCCAATTTGAAGAGCTTCTTGATGTTTGCGGAGTTGATTATCAAGAATATGGCTTGAGCGAGTGGGAAACTGAGAAAGCAACCTCTAAAGGTTTTGAGCGAGCAGCCAATCGACTGCAAAAAAATCGGGTTTTACCACCCATGCCTGCCCGTTTTGCCTGCGTTTATCATCTGCTCTCGGTGAAACATAATCATCGCGTTCGTTTGAAAGCGTGGTTAAATGATGATTTTCCCATGATTGACAGTGTTATTGGATTCTGGCCTGCCGCAAATTGGTTTGAGCGAGAAGCATTTGACCTCTATGGCATCTTATTTAATGGACACCCGGATTTGCGTCGGATTCTCACCGATTATGGGTTTATTGGTCATCCATTTCGTAAAGATTTTCCGCTGATTGGTAATGTTGAAATGCGTTATGACGCCGCGATGGGGCGGGTTGTCTACGAACCAGTCAGTATTACGCCTCGCGTGCTTGTTCCTCGAGTTATTCGTGAGGACAATCGCTATATCAACGCTGATCTTCCTCCCAAAGCAGAAGAAGGAAGTAACAAATAATGCCGGAAATTCGTAATTATACGCTTAATTTTGGCCCCCAGCATCCTGCCGCACATGGTGTTTTGCGCTTGGTGCTTGAGCTTGATGGTGAAGTGATTAAACGTGCCGACCCGCATATTGGTCTGCTGCACCGTGCAACAGAAAAACTGGCAGAATCCAAGCCCTACAATCAAAGTATTGGTTACATGGACAGACTCGATTACGTATCTATGATGTGTAATGAGCATGGTTATGTACTGGCAATTGAAAAATTATTGGGTATAGAACCTCCTGTGCGTGCACAATATATTCGCGTGATGTTCGATGAAATTACGCGTATTTTAAATCACCTGCTCTGGTTGGGCGCACATGCCTTGGATATCGGCGCAATGACGGTTTTTTTATATGCCTTTCGCGAACGTGAAGATTTAATGGATTGCTATGAGGCCGTGTCTGGTGCGAGAATGCATGCGACTTATTATCGGCCTGGCGGCGTATATCGCGATTTGCCAGCTACTATGCCACAATATGAGAAGTCAGGCTGGCGCACAGAAAAACAAATCCAGGAGCTAAATGCTAATCGTCAAGGTTCTCTGCTTGATTTTATTGAAAGTTTTGCACAGCGATTTGACGGTAAAGTCGATGAATATGAGACACTGTTAACGGATAATCGCATTTGGAAACAACGGACAGTTGATGTGGGTGTAGTCTCGCCAGAGCGTGCGCTGGCACTTGGTTTCACCGGGCCTATGTTGCGTGGTTCAGGCGTGGCCTGGGATTTGCGCAGGAAACAGCCTTATGAAGTTTATGATCAACTGGAATTTGATATTCCCGTGGGAAGCAATGGTGATTGTTATGATCGCTATTTAGTACGAATGGCTGAAATGCGTGAATCAAATAGAATTATTAAACAATGTGTGCAGTGGCTGCGTAATAATCCAGGTTCTGTCATGTTGCAAGATCACAAAATTACGCCCCCGACACGCACGGAAATGAAAAATGATATGGAGTCTTTAATTCATCATTTTAAGTTATTTACCGAGGGTTACCATGTACCTGAGGGAGAAGTTTACGCGGCGATTGAGCATCCTAAAGGCGAGTTTGGTGTGTATCTCATTTCAGATGGTTCAAACAAACCATATAGGCTGAAAATCCGGCCGCCTGGCTTTAGTCACCTTGCTGCATTGGACGAAATGTGTCGTGGCCATTTGTTGGCAGATGTGGTGGCAATTCTTTCCAGTCAGGATATTGTTTTTGGGGAGATAGATCGTTGAGTTCTCAGGAAAAATTATCTATTTTATCACAGGCAGCACGTGCTGAAATTGATCACTGGCTGACAAAATATCCGCCTGAGCAAAAACGATCAGCACTTTTGCCAGCACTTCATATTGTACAAGATGAAAATGGCGGCTGGTTGTCGCCAGAGTTAATTGAGGGCGTTGCTCATTATCTAGGTATTCCACCTGTGGCAGCCTATGAAGTAGCGACATTTTATTCAATGTATGATTTACAGCCTGTTGGCCGCAATAAAGTGAAAGTTTGCACGAGCATTTCATGTATGTTGCGCGGTGCGGATGAACTGCTTGCCTACATGGAAAGTCACTTAGGGATTAAGGCAGGGGAAACGACGCCAGATGGACGTATTACCCTTAAAAAAGCGGAATGTCTGGCTGCATGTGGCGGGGCTCCTGCTGTTATGATCAACAGAAATTATCATGAAAATATTACGCCTGAAAAAGCGAACGAACTGCTGGATGATTTAGAATGAGCATCACGCTAAACGAAATTTGTTTTAGAACACTGCACCAGCATGAGCCTTGGACACTTGCCACCTATGAGCAGGCCGATGGATACCAGGCTTTAAAGCGAATATTGGCAAATAAAACACCATCCCAGGAAATTGTGGAGCAGTTAAAGGTATCTTCGTTACGTGGACGTGGCGGAGCAGGTTTTCCTACTGGTTTGAAGTGGAGTTTTATTTCTCCTAGTACTCCGGCACCCAAATATGTTGTCTGTAATGCGGATGAGGGTGAACCGGGTACATTCAAAGACAGAGATATTCTGCGTTTTAACCCACATCAACTCATTGAGGGAATGATTATTGCCTGTTATGTTGTGGGGGCAACCGATGCATACATTTATATTCGCGGCGAATTTTATGAGCCCATTGCAAGAGTAGCGGCTGCGTTGGAAGAAGCCAAAGCAGCAGGTTATCTTGGTGAAAATATTCTTGGTTCAGGTGTCACTTGCCGGATTCATTTTCATGTAGGAGCAGGCGCCTATATTTGTGGGGAAGAAACCGCTTTACTGGAATCGCTGGAAGGAAAACAAGGCAAACCTCGTTTTAAACCACCTTTTCCAGCCAATTTTGGTTTATATGGCCGCCCAACAACGATTAATAATGTAGAAACATTTGCTTCTGTGCCTGTTATTTTGATGAAAGGCGGTAATTGGTTTTTGGATTTGGGTAAACCCAACAACGGCGGTTACAAGGTTTTCTCTGTGTCAGGGCACGTGAATAAGCCTGGTAATTATGAGATTCCTTTGGGAACACCTTTTTCTGAATTGCTTGAGTTGGCAGGCGGTGTGTGGAAAGGACGAAAACTGAAAGCCGTTATTCCAGGTGGTTCATCGGCACCTGTTATACCGGGTCATATGATGATGGATTTGACGATGGATTATGACTGTATTGCCAAAGCAGGTTCTATGCTTGGTTCGGGTGCAGTGATTGTGATGGATGATTCCACCTGTATGGTAAAGGTGCTGGCACGAAATGCTGAGTTTTATCATGATGAGTCTTGTGGCCAATGTACGCCTTGCCGCGAGGGAACAGGTTGGGTCGCCCGGGTTGCAGATCGAATCGAGCATGGTGAAGGCACTGAAAGAGATTTAGCATTAATGACGCAAGTTGCGATGGCAATGGTAGGGCGCACAATTTGTGTTTTAGCTGATTCAATCGCCTTGCCTGTCGTAAGCTTTATGAAATATTATCGGGAAGAGTTTGAGTATCATGTTAAGCACAAACGGTGTCCCTAATTTATATTGAGTTTCAAGTATGATTGAAGTCGAAATAGACGGTAAAAAATTCCAGGTTGAGCCGGGTAAAATGATTATCGAAGTTGCTGATCAGATTGATAGCGGCATCGGTGAAATCCCCCGTTTTTGCTATCACAAAAAACTGTCCATTGCTGCAAATTGCCGCATGTGTCTGGTTGATGTTGAAAAATCCGGTAAGCCTTTGCCTGCCTGTGCTACCCCCGTTACGGATGGCATGATTGTTCGTACCCGCTCGCAAAAAGCCAGAGAAGCGCAAAAAGCGGTAATGGAATTTTTATTGATAAATCATCCCTTGGATTGCCCGATTTGCGATCAGGGCGGGGAGTGCGAATTACAAGATGTGGCCATGGGTTATGGTCAAGATATCTCTCGTTATAATGAAGGCAAACGATCGGTCAAAGATAAAAATCTGGGATCGTTAGTAGCAACTGAGATGACTCGTTGTATTCATTGTACCCGCTGTGTTCGTTTTGGCGATGAAATTGCTGGTATGCAGGAACTAGGAACAATTGGCCGTGGCGAATCAACGGAAATAGGAACCTGCGTCGAGCGTAGTTTAGTCTCTGAACTTTCGGGTAATATTATTGACCTTTGTCCAGTAGGAGCACTGACCTCAAAACCATTTCGGTTTAGTGCCAGGGCTTGGGAAATGGAGCAAGCTCCTTCAATTGCACCTCATGATTGTGTTGGATCAAATCTTAATTTACACACACTTCGACAGAAAGTCATGCGCGTGGTACCGCGTGAGAATGAAAGCATCAATGAAACCTGGTTATCTGATCGCGATCGTTTTAGTTATGAAGCCTTATCCAGTGATGAGCGCCTTCTGCAACCGATGATAAAAGAAAACGACGAATGGCTAGTTACTGATTGGCCAACAGCACTAACTCTGGTAGCAGAAAAATTAGGAAAAATTGCGCAGGAGCAAGGAGCGAATAAGATAGGTGCGCTATTGTCTCCCTCATCAACTATTGAAGAAATTTATCTATCGCAAAAAATGTTGCGCAAATTAGGTTCAAATAATATTGATCATCGTTTACAGCAGATAGATTTTTCAGCTCAGGATAGTATGCCCTTCTACCCAGGATTACCGATGAGTCTTGAGGATATTGAAACGCAAAATACGCTGTTCCTGGTCGGCTCTCATATTAATCATGAACAACCCATAGCTGGTTATCGAGTCAGAAAAGCTGCCTTGCTGGGTTGCAGTGTCTTTGTTCTTAATCCCGCGGATTATACTTTTCGCTTTCCTGTCCAGGACAAATGTATTGTCAAACCAAGTGCGATGCCAAATGTGTTAGCAGAGGTTATCAAAGTGCTGCTCGAAAAAGGGATTGAAGAGCCGGTGGCTGGTTTGCGAGAGCTTGTTAATGCCGTTCAACCAAGTGAGTTTGCTCATACATTAGCCGCAGCATTGCTGACAGAAGGCAAAAAAACCATTATTCTAGGTGCAATTGCCCAAAATCATTCTCATGCGGGTCATATTAAACAGCTAGCAGATGCGCTTGCAAAAATGACACATGGCCATGTTGCGTTTCTGACAGCGGGTGCTAATAGTGCAGGTGCTTGGATAGCTGGTGGTATCCCACATCGTGGTGCAAATAAGAAAAATCTGACTCATCCAGGAATGAATACGCAACAAATGCTGGAAGCGCGATTATCGGCTTATTTATTATTGAATGTTGAGCCTGGATTAGATTGTGCCAATCCTTTATTAGCCAATCAGGCAATGAGTACCGCTGAATTTGTGGTGTCGATTAGTCCTTATTTTTGCCATAAAGTGGCATCTTACTCTGATGTTTTACTACCTAGTGTGCCTTTTAGCGAAACAGCAGGCACCTTTGTCAATGCAGAAGGAAAATGGCAATCCTTTAAAGGTGCTGTTCAGCCACAAGGCGAAGCGCGGCCAGCCTGGAAAATTATACGAGTTTTAGCCAATTTACTTGAGTTACCGGAATTTGATTATCAATCTTGTGATGAAGTGTATGGCGAGTTGATGCAAAAAGTTGCGGAAAATAAAGCTGACTCCCATTTTTCGCTCAGCATACCTTCTTATTTACCGCAGACAATTGTAGGCATTGAGCGGCTGACAGAGTGGCCAATTTATCGTGCAGACAGTTTGGTACGGCGTGCTCCCTCTTTGCAGGAAACCGTGATTAATGATTCACCTGTTGCTCGAATGTCACTCGATTTGGCTAATCGTCTGCAACTGTCGGCAGATTGTCATGTCATTGTTAAGCAAGGTGAGGGAGAGGCAATATTGCCTGTTGAGTTATCAGATACTATTCCAGATAACACGGTTTATATTCCCGCTGGTTTTGGTTTGACAGCCGAACTTGCAGCCCCTTTTGGTGCCATTAGTATTGAGCGGAGTGATAGCTAGCTATGTGGAATGATTTATTAACGCTCATTTGGATAATAATCAAGATTGTTCTTGTGATAGTTCCACTTTTGGTTGCGGTGGCTTATCTTACTTATGCAGAAAGAAGGGTGATTGGTTTTATTCAAGGTCGCTTTGGCCCAAATCGGGTTGGTATTTGGGGGTTAGGCCAACCCATTGCCGATGCCGTCAAATTATTTTTAAAAGAACCGATCTATCCAGCGCGTTCCAGTCTTCTTTTATTTTTGCTTGCTCCTATTTTATCAATGGCACCTGCCTTGGTAGTATGGGCAGTTATTCCGTTTGCAGAAGGTTGGGTTGTAGCGAATATTAATGCGGGATTACTCTATATTTTAGCGATGACCTCGCTGGGAGTATATGGAATACTGATAGCTGGCTGGGCATCGAATTCTAAATATGCTTTTTTTGGTGCAATGCGCTCTGCTGCACAGGTGGTATCGTATGAAATTGCCATGGGTTTTGCTTTAATTGCTGTTTTAATGACAGCGGGCTCAACAAATTTGCAGGATATTGTTCTCCATCAGCAAGGCGGAGTTTTACATTGGTATTGGTTGCCACTATTTCCTGTGTTTGTGGTTTACTGGATTTCAGGCATGGCTGAAACCAATCGGCTTCCATTTGATATGGCAGAGGGAGAGTCCGAGATTGTAGCCGGTTTTCATGTCGAATATTCCAGCATGGGTTTTGCCATGTTCTTTTTAGCCGAATATGCCAATATGATTTTGATATCTGCGTTGGCGGCACTTTTTTTCTTTGGTGGGTGGTTATCACCTTTTGAAGGCATTCCGTTGTTGGGAAGTCTTTTCGGCTGGGTACCTGGAGTCGTTTGGTTTTTAGCTAAAGTGTTTTTTTTCCTTTTGCTGTTTATCTGGATTCGAGGCACACTTCCCCGTTACCGTTATGATCAGATCATGCAGTTAGGTTGGAAAATATTGATTCCAGTTACGATTGTCTGGATTATATTGATTGGCCTGGCGATTGAGTTTAGAATGCCACCATGGTTTGTATAGGCGACAATGATGAATAAGCTGAAACATTTTTTTAAAAAATTCCTCTTGTGGGAAATTCTTGTCGGACTGAAGTTGACAGGGCGGTATATGTTCAAACGTAAAGTTACCATCTTGTTTCCTGAAGAAAAAACGCCGTTGTCTCCTCGTTTTCGCGGATTACATGCCTTGCGTCGTTATCCGAATGGCGAAGAACGTTGTATTGCCTGTAAACTTTGTGAGGCTGTCTGTCCTGCTTTGGCCATTACGATTGACGCAGAACCTAGAGAAGATGGATCACGGCGTACAACACGGTATGAAATTGATTTATTTAAATGTATTTTTTGTGGATTTTGCGAGGAATCTTGCCCAGTTGATTCGATTGTGGAAACACATTTGTCACATTATCATTTCGAAAACCGAGGTGAGAATATTATGACAAAGCCGGTTTTATTGGCAATTGGTGATAAATATGAAAGTGAGATTGCCAAAGCACGTGAAACAGATGCTCCTTTTCGTTAAACTTAGACCTCTTGAGCGACAAAGTCCTTTGAGGCAAGTAGAGTTATGCAAGAGGTCTATTAAATAGAGAGAAAAGATGTTATTACAACAGGTCGTATTTTACTTTTTCGCCATTTCACTGATTTTTTCAGCCTCAATGGTCATTTTTTCACGTAATCCTGTTACTAGCGCGTTGTTTTTAGTTTACAGTTTTTTTAATAGCGCTATTTTATGGATGATGCTTAATGCTGAGTTTTTATCACTGGTTTTAATTTTTGTTTACGTTGGTGCCGTAATGACACTGTTCCTTTTTGTGGTGATGATGCTGAATATCGATACGGAAACATTGCGAAAAGGTTTTATTAAACATGCGGTCTTGGCCGTTGGTGTTGTGATTGTGGTGCTGGTTTTAATGATGATGGCGATCTGGACAGGCAATCTTGCAGGTTTGCCAGATATACAGGCTCCGGCAAATTATAGTAATACTCATGCCTTGGGTAATGAGCTGTACACCCATTATGTTTATGCATTTGAATTATCAGCAATGCTGTTGCTGGTTGCTATTATTTCGGCAATTAGTCTAAGCCATCATAAGCCAAAGCGTAAAACGCAAAATATTTCTAGTCAGGTTGATGCTAAGCCAAAAGATCGAGTGCATTTGATAAATATGTCAAGTGAGAAGAAAGTGTGAGGATATATACCCAAACAACTTCAAAATGCGAGTTTCCCCCTCTCCCCAACCCCTCTCCCTCGAGGGGAGAGGGGCTTCCTTCGCTTGCCTGTTAATGCGCTTAAATGTTCATCCTGCAGGATACGGCTGTGGTTCCCTCTCCCCTTGCGGGAGAGGGCTAGGGAGAGGGGTATAATCCTCGCATTTTGAAGTTGTTTGGGTATATACGCCCCTAAATGTAAAAGAGAGAAAAATTATGACCTTATCTGCCTATCTGATCGTAAGCTCCATACTTTTTGGCTTAGCCATCGCGGGTATGGTTATCAACCGCAAGAATTTGATTCTGCTGTTGATGTGTATTGAGTTAATGTTGCTTTCCGTGAACACCAATTTTATTGCATTTTCACATTTTTCAGGTAATTTACAAGGGCAGTTGTTTGTTTTCTTTATTTTAACTGTTGCAGCGGCCGAGGCAACCATCGGATTGGCAATCCTAATGGTCTTTTTCCGTCGTCAGCACACCATCAGTGTGCAAGAAATGAATTCATTGAAGGGTTAGGCTGTGGATATGACAACCAGTTCAAATTTCTTATCCAATCTTGCTTTAGCAATCATCCTGTTTCCTTTGCTCGGATGCTTGATTGCAGGATTTTTTGGTAAAAAAATCGGTCAGAGGGGTGCCCACTGGGTGACAACACTCATGGTGGGTGCGTCTTTCTTTTTATCAATTTATTTGGTTAAGCTCGTTGTCTTCGATAACCTGACTTTCAATGGTGCGATTTATACCTGGGGAAGCAGTGGTAACTTTGTCTTTGATGTGGGATTTTTAATTGACAGACTATCGGCTTTAATGATGCTGACGGTGACATTTGTTTCCTTCCTGGTTCATATTTATAGCATAGGCTATATGAAAGGTGATCCAGGATATCAGCGGTTTTTCAGCTATATTTCGCTGTTCACTTTTGCTATGTTAATGTTGGTTTCTGCCAACAATTTTATGCAATTATATTTTGGTTGGGAAGGTGTCGGTTTAGTGTCCTATTTACTGATTGGTTTCTGGTATAAAAAAAATTCAGCTAATGAAGGCGGTTTAAAAGCTTTCTTAATCAATCGGGTAGGTGACTTGGGATTTATTTTAGGAATTGGTGCGATTCTTGCTTTCTTTGGTTCGGTTGATTATGCCACTGTTTTTAGTCAAGCACCTGCACTGGCTGCGTCAAATGCAATGGTGAATATTTATCCCCACATTCATTGGTCTGCAATCACGGTGATTTGTCTCTTGCTGTTCATCGGCGCCATGGGTAAATCAGCACAGATGCCGCTGCACGTTTGGCTGCCAGAATCGATGGAAGGTCCAACCCCAATTTCAGCACTCATTCATGCTGCTACCATGGTAACGGCAGGGGTTTATATGGTGGCTCGGATGTCGCCTCTCTTTGAGCTGTCGCCAGTTTCATTAAGTGTTATTTTGATTATCGGCGGAACCAGTGCTCTGTTTACCGGGATTTTAGCCTTAGTGCAAAATGACATCAAACGAGTGGTGGCCTATTCAACATTGTCGCAATTGGGTTATATGATGGCTGCCTTGGGCGCATCAGCTTTTTCTGCCGGAATATTCCATTTATTTACCCATGCCTGTTTTAAAGCTTTGCTTTTCCTGGCTGCAGGTTCGGTAATTATCGGTATGCATCATGAGCAAGACATGCGTAAAATGGGTAATTTACGAAAGTATATGCCAATT
The DNA here is from genome assembly GCA_013043985.1 of Legionellales bacterium. Classification (GTDB taxonomy): domain Bacteria; phylum Pseudomonadota; class Gammaproteobacteria; order UBA1113; family UBA1113; genus JABEVJ01. The sequence continues at coordinate 20,247 of JABEVJ010000062.1, forward strand.
ACTTATGTGACATTTTTAATCGGTGCGCTGGCACTGTGTGCTATTCCTCCTTTTGCTGGATTTTATTCAAAAGATACTATTATCGATGCGGTTCATTTATCAACGGTTTTTGGCGGAACTTATGCTTATTATTGTGTGTTAATTGGAACCTTTGTAACCGCACTTTATACCTTTCGCGCCTTTTTTATGACTTTTCATACAGAGGAGCGAATGGATCAACATACGCGTGAAACGATTAAGGAATCTTCAGCAGTCGTATGGATTCCTCTTCTTGTTTTAGCGGTTCCTTCTATCATTCTGGGCTGGGTTTTGGAAGGGCCCATGTTAGAAAATTTATTTGGCAATGCCATTTATACTGCTTCGCAATATGATACATTGAGTACGATTGCGAGTGATTTTCATGGCTCATGGGCTATGATGCTTCATGCCGTGTTTACCCTTCCATTCTGGCTTGCGATAGCTGGCGTTTTTTGTGCCTGGTTTGCCTATGTTTGTAGGCCGCAACTGCCTGCTGTACTGGCACAACGATTTTCTACACTGTATACCGTGCTCGTACATAAATATGGTTTTGATGAGTTCAATAACTGGTTTTTTGTGAAGGGTGGGATTCGATTCGCAAATTGGTTATTTCGCGTAGGAGACATCAAAATATTAGATGATCTTATGGTAAATGGCTCAGGCCGTGTGGTTGCCTGGTTATCAGCTGCAGCACGTAAATTACAGACAGGGTATTTATATCATTATGTATTGGCGATGGTGCTGGGAGTATTGGTATTTGGTGTTTGGTATTCATAAGGGCTCGTGAGCCCTAAGAGCCTTTTAAGGCGGAGTAAGAATGTTTCAGAATTTACCGTTATTAAGCTTAGAAATCTGGTTGCCAATATTGGGTGGGATTTTTGCACTCATGACAGGCGATGACCGTCGGGCACATACAGCAAGGATGATTGCCTTGTTCACGGCTATCATTTGCCTGTTGTTATGTGTACCGCTGTATCTTGGTTATGATAATAATTCGGCTGCTATGCAGTTTACTGAGAATCAGCCTTGGATTGCCCATTATGGTATAGATTATACCCTGGGAGTTGATGGTATTTCTTTACCGCTTATTATGTTGACTACGTTAACCACACTGGTTGTGGTGATTGCCTCCTGGCGACCGATTAAAACGCAGGTTGCGCAATATATGGCAGCATTTTTGATTATGCAAGGCATGATGGTGGGGGTCTTTGCCGCACTTGACGCGGTGCTTTTCTATATTTTTTGGGAAGGTATGCTGATTCCAATGTATTTATGTATTGGGATGTGGGGTGGTGCAAACAGGAATTATGCCTCGATTAAGTTTTTTCTGTATACCTTTTTTGGCTCAGCGTTAATGTTAGTCGCTTTGCTTTATATGCGATATTACTCAGGCAGTTTTTCGATTCTTGGTTATTGGACACTCAAGTTGAGCATGACTGAACAGATATGGATTTTTCTCGCTTTTTTATTAGCCTTTGCGGTGAAAGTTCCCATGTTTCCTTTCCATACCTGGCTGCCAGATGCTCATACGGAAGCTCCTGCTGGCGGGTCGGTGGTATTAGCCGCTCTCATGCTTAAGATGGGGGTGTACGGCTTTTTAAGATTTAGCTTGCCGATTACCCCAGATGCATCACGAATGCTGGATTGGGTAGTCATAACGCTATCGCTGATTGCCATTGTTTATATTGCTTTGGTTGCGATAGGACAAAAGGATATGAAACGGTTGATTGCCTACTCCTCAATTGCCCATATGGGCTTTGCAACCTTGGCTTGTTTCATGATTTATCTGATTTTAAATAAAACCGGCAGTATTCAGGATGCTTATCTGAGTCTTGAGGGCTCAATGGTACAAATGATTTCTCATGCCTTTAGTACAGGGGCAATGTTCTTTGGCGTTGGTATTCTTTATGAGCGTTATGCAAGTCGCATGATAGATGATTTTGGCGGCATTGTTAATTCGATGCCTCATTTTGCTGCTTTCTTTATGCTTTTTTGCATGGCGAATGTGGGTATGCCTGGAACATCAGGATTTGTAGGTGAGTTTATGATCATTTTGAGTGCATTCAAAGCAAGCCCCTGGATTGCTTTTTTTGCAGCTTCAACACTGGTGCTGGCGGCTGCTTACACGTTGTGGATGTATAAACGGGTCTTTTTTGGTGAGGTCACTCATGAATATGTCAATAATTTTGATGATATCAAAGGTAGTGAAACTGCCGTCATGACCATACTGGGGGTGATGGTGATTGCATTGGGCGTTTATCCCCAACCGCTACTGAATATGATGCATGTCACAGTCGGCCATTTACTCACGATTGCCAATACCACCAAGTTAATGTAGGAACAGAACATGAGTTTTACGCTATCTCAACTTATTCCAGCGATTCCAGAAGTATTTGTGACCATCATGATTGCTGTGACGATCTTGGTTAGCTTGTTCCTAGGTGAGAAACACCGGAATGCTACTTTTTATCTAACCCAAGCAACACTGCTGATATGTACTCTGCTCACGGTTAATATCTTTCATCACCAGACCCAAATTGCTTTTCACAATAGCTTTATCGTTGATCACATGGCGTGTATTTTAAAAGTGTTTGTTTATGCAATGACTTTTCTTTCTTTGCTTTATGCTCAACCTTATCTTCGAGGTACTGAGCTGGGTGCGGGAGAATTTTATATACTCACCTTGTTCGTTGTGCTTGGAATGATGGTATTAATTTCAGCCTACAGTTTTATAACTTTATTCATTGGTTTGGAATTATTTTCTTTACCTTTGTACGCTATGATAGCGATGCAGCGTACAGCAGTCACTGCTGAGGCTGCCATGAAATATTTTGTATTAGGATCAAGTGCTTCGGCATTTTTATTATTTGGGATGTCAATGGTATACGGCGCAACAGGTGCACTGACTATTCCTGACATACAAAATGCCGTGTTATTGCACTCGCCCACCATAGCTATTCTGGGTTTGATTTTTATACTTGCAGCCGTTGCCTTTAAACTGGGCGCAGCACCCTTTCACATGTGGATTCCAGATGTGTACGAGGGCGCGCCGCTGCCAGTGACATTAATTCTTGCAAGTGCTACTAAAATAGCTGCATTTGTCTTGGCTATCCGGCTTTTAGTCAATGCACTGCCCTTATTGACTAATCAATGGCAGCACATGCTCATCTTTGTTGCAATTTTATCAATGTTGATTGGAAATTTGGTTGCCATTGTTCAAACCAATATCCGTCGAATGCTGGCTTACTCATCCATTGCGCAGATGGGTTACATGTTATTGGGCTTAGTGTCAGGCATTGGCGTTGGATTTGGCGCGGCCATGTTTTATATTATTGTTTATGCCATTATGTCACTAGGTGCGTTTGGCGTATTGATGCTGATTAGTCGGACTGGCTTTGAGGTGCATTCGATTAACGATTTGCGAGGATTAAACCGACGTAATCCCTGGTTAGCTTTTATGATGTTATTAGTCATGTTTTCGATGGCGGGTATTCCGCCTAGTGCAGGATTTTTTGCAAAAATAGCGGTTCTGGTGGCACTGGTTCACGTTCACTTGGTTTGGTTAGCTGCGTTAGCGTTAATTTTTGCGATTATTGGTGCTTACTACTATTTGTGTGTGGTCAAGGTAATGTATTTTGAAGAACCTGAAGAAACCAGTCTGATTGAAATTAATGGACTAGGAAAACAATTGGGTATTAGTGTTAACTGCCTGATGGTGCTGGTATTGGGCATATTACCTACGGGTCTGTTTCAGCTTTGTCAGGCCGCATTCGTTGGCGGATAGATTTTTTATGTAGAATTGGCGTATACTCCTGAGAAAGTAATTTTGAAGGAGCGATCAATTAAGAGAAAATTATTGAAGTCGAAATTTTTGACTTCAATAAAAGTGAGAAAGCCAATTTGCCGACAGCCTTTTAACGGAAATTTCAACCAAAAATAATATTCAGATTTGATATTAATTCTTTTCAAGAATAAAAATATCATGTAATATAAAGGTGAACTATAAAAATTTGTTAGATACATCTAGTAACATATGTAAGGCGAAAAAAATGAGTGGTAATAAGTCGGGCTCAGGACAAAAAAAACATGATATTGTACAGGTAAAGAACCCTAAGACAGAGCGATATGTGAAAATTGATCGTACGGAAGGTAAAATAATTTCAAATAAACAAAGTCCCGGACCATACAAGGATGTACCAGTCGCTAGGAAAAGGAAGTGATAATATATGATCCTAATGGAGAGCCAATGCCAAGACTTCCTAAAAGTAGAGAAAAAAGTTTTTTGTAACTACTCAGCCCATGTAAAGTGATTTTTTCCCGCATCCATCACAAGGCAGCGTCAAGCCATAAGTACACTCATTGCATTTTTTACAATGCC
>JABEVJ010000063.1 GCA_013043985.1 Legionellales bacterium
AACCAGCAATAGTTATTCATATTGTGCAGTTTTAATCGTTTCTTCTGGCGTAAAATAGCAAGTTAGAAAACCGAAAACTCATGTGTGTTGAGTATATCCAGCATTCTGCACTAAAAACGTATGTTTATCATTTATGATAAACATACGTTTTTAGTGCGAATTTAAGAATTGTTTTGCAGGATTTAATTGACTTGACATCGTGCACAGAGATGAATGTCAGTGGACGTAAAAATCATTTGACTTTTTCCTCTTTTTTAGGCATCATCTCGCGAAACTAAAATTTATTGCATTCTGGAGTAAAAGTCTTGGCTAATATCGCATCTGCAAAAAAACGAGCTCGTCAAAGTGAAGTTCATCGTGCCCGCAACGCTAGTTTACGTTCAAGCGTTCGCACCTATATTAAAAATGTTGTTAAAGCACTTCAGGCAAAAGACCTGGAAACAGCAATAGCAGCTTACCGTAAAGCGGTACCTTATATTGACAGCATGGTTAATAAAGGCATCATTCATCGGAACAAAGCAGCTCGGCATAAAAGTCGGCTTACATCACAAATCAAAGCCTTAAGTGGTACGGCAGCATAAATAATATACTCTACACACATTCCGCACCAACGTATTTTTTAGCCTGATTTGGTGCGAAAAAATTTAGATGCGGAATGTGAAATTTATACTCAACACACATGAGTTTTCGGATTTTAGAGAAAAGAGTAGGGTCTGTTGACAATTCCTTAATAAATATTTGCCAAAGGATGTTGCGTGTTTAATCGATTACGTGAAGATATTCATAGCGTATTTCAGCGTGATCCCGCAGCACGTTCTTTCTGGGAGGTGTTTTTTACTTATCCTGGAATTCACGCCTTGCTATGGCATCGGCTAAATAATTGGCTATGGCAACACCATATGAAAGGACTTTCCCGCTTTTTGTCTGCTTTTGCCCGATTTTTAACTGGAATTGAAATTCATCCTGCTGCTACCATTGGTCGCCGTTTTTTCATTGATCACGGTATGGGGGTTGTCATCGGTGAAACAGCTGAAATTGGTGACGATTGCACCCTCTATCACGGTGTGACTCTAGGTGGCACCTCTTTGCACAAAGGCAAGCGTCACCCTACACTAAAAAACAATGTTATCGTCGGTGCAGGCGCGAAAATTCTTGGCCCCATTGTAATTGGAGAAAACGCAAGGATTGGTTCTAATTCTGTCGTTGTTAAAGAAGTAAAACCAAATATTACTGTAATTGGTATTCCGGCGCGTGAAGTACTCAAGCCGACCCCAACCTCTGACCATGGCGCGAGTGACGCACTTTATTTTGAATCATATGCTCTACCCGAGTCTCCTATAAAAGATCCTATCGGACATGCGATTGCCTCTTTACTCACTCACTTAAGTGCTGTTGATAATCAACTGGTCGATATAGAAAAAACGCTATCACAGTTAAGTGGATGTCCAAAGAGCTGCTCCACTGAGAGTTGGAAGGATGAGGAATTAAATGATTTTAAAGAAGAGTAACCATGACCAAAAAAAATATTGAATTTAATTTTGAGCAATCACTCACAGAACTCAATACCTTGGTTGAGGAACTTGAAACTGGCAAATTAACCCTAGAGCAATCCTTATCTGCTTTTGAGCGCGGAATTAAACTCACTCGTGAGTGTCAACATACGCTTGCTAAAGCCGAGCAAAAAGTTCATATTCTTCTTGAAAAAAATGCTGAACTAACACTTGCGCCCTATACTGAGGCGGAAGATGACAAATTTTAATTCAATTATGCCTGCTTACCAGCAGCGAATTGAGCAAAAACTGAATAATTTCCTGCCAATTGATCCACTCTCTGCAACCGCTTTAAACCAAGCAATGCGTTACGCCACGTTAGGTGGAGGGAAACGTTTTCGCGCTTTATTGGTTTATTGTTGCGGTCATGCCGGATCTATCACCAATGATGATTTGTTGGATAAGGGTGCCTGCGCTGTCGAACTTATTCATGCTTACTCACTTATTCACGATGATTTACCCGCAATGGATAACAGTCATCTTCGCAGGGGCAAACCTACTTGTCATCTAGCTTTTGATGAGGCAATCGCTATTTTAGCTGGTGATGCTTTACAGGCGCTTGCCTTTGAACTTATTGCAAATCAATCACCGCTACTCTCTGCCGAACAAACACTTTCCATGGTAATTGAACTGGCGCAGGCCTGTGGTACAAGAGGAATGGCAGGAGGTCAAGCTCTCGATTTGCGTTCTGGACAAGTTGGTTTAACGCTGGACGAGTTAATTCATTTACACCGATTAAAAACTGGTGCTCTCATCGAATGCAGTGCACGTATTGGTGCACTATACAGTACCTCGTTGGAAGACTCGCAAATTCAAGCAATTAAACAATACGCTCAGCATCTGGGTCTCGCATTTCAAATTAAAGATGATATGCTTGATATTGATGGCGATCCTGAGCTTCTGGGCAAACCAACAGGTATTGATAATCTCAATGAAAAAACAACCTTTGTTAACTTACTTACCTATTCCGGTGCGGAGCAATTTTTGCTCAGTGAAATAGAAAAAGGGATCGAGGCATTGAGTCAAGCGAATCTTATGTATACGGAATTATTGGATTTAGGCCAATTTGTTGTTCATCGAAAAAGTTGAGAGGTTGAGTATATACTCAACACACATGAGTTTTCGGTTTTCTGACTTGTCCTTTTCCGCCAGGTTGCACGATTAAAATGCGATAATATGAATAACTATTACCGCATT
>JABEVJ010000064.1 GCA_013043985.1 Legionellales bacterium
CTGAAATGCACTATCGGGAGCCGGATGCGGGAAATCTGCACGTCCGGTTCTGAGGAGGGGTTCACTGGGGCAACCCAGTGAATCTACTCACCAATATGAGTAACTATTGCTTGTTTTAATTATTTCATAGGGCGGAAAATAGCTGCGTCATAAATCCCGAAATATCAAACGCTTCGGGTATAGTCTCCGCGATCTCTATCGCGGAGACTATATAATCACCCTCGACTTGCCCGTTTACGGTCATTTTCCGTCAACAGCTTTTTGCGGATGCGAATGGATAAAGGCGTCACTTCAACTAACTCATCATCTTCAATAAACTCAAGTGCTTGCTCAAGTGAAAAGCGAATCGGCGGGGTAAGATTGATACTTTCATCGGTGCCTGATGCCCGTATATTAGTCAATTGCTTGCCTTTACTCACATTGACGACCAGGTCATTATCACGAGAGTGAATTCCGATCACCATTCCTTCATACACATCAAGCTGAGGGCCGATAAGCATACGGCCACGCTCCTGCAGATTCCATAACGCATAGGCATTTGAGACACCTGCGCCGTTGACAATCAAAACACCATTCAAACGACCGCCAATCTTGCCACTGCGTGAGGGAGCATAGTGATCGAATACATGATGCAAAATACCCGTACCGGAGGTCATGGTTAAAAACTCAGTGTGAAAACCAATTAAACCGCGTGTAGGAACAACGTAATCCAATCGCACACGACCTTTGCCATCGGGAACCATATTTTTTAATTCACCTCGGCGCAGACCCAATTGATCCATCACGCTGCCTTGATGCACTGCATCAATATCAATGCTGACGTTTTCAAATGGTTCGCAGCGTTCGCCATCTATTTCTTTGATGATGACTTCAGGCCGTGAAAGTGCTAACTCAAAGCCCTCGCGACGCATCGTTTCAATTAAAATTGATAAGTGTAATTCGCCGCGGCCAGCAACCTGAAACTTGTCAGGATCGTCAGTCGGTGTCACACGCAAGGCAACATTATGAATCAATTCACGCATCAAACGGTCGCGAATTTGTCTTGATGTGACATATTTGCCTTCTTTGCCTGCAAAAGGTGAGGTATTGACTTGAAAAGTCATACTGACGGTAGGTTCATCCACCGTTAAGGGGGGCAACGGTTCAACATTGGCAGGATCGCACAAGGTATCTGAAATGGCGGGATTTTCTATTCCAGTGATAGCAATGATATCACCAGCATTAGCCTCAGGCACTTCAACTCTGTCAAGACCCATATAGCTTAAAACTTGTAAAATGCGGCCATTGCGTTTATTGCCATCAATATCAATAAGGGTAATGGGCATCGCGGATTTAACCGTTCCACGTTTAATACGACCAATCGCAATCGCACCAACGTAGCTGGAGTAATCCAGGGTAGAAATTTGCATTTGGAAAGGAGCGTGTGTATCAACATCGGGTGGGGATACATGATCAACAATGGTTTGAAACAAGGGCTCCATATTCTCACTGGCCACATTGGGATCCAGTGTCGCATAACCGAGCAGTGCGCTGGTATAAATAACAGGGAAATCCAGCTGAGTATCGTTTGCGCCTAAATTATCAAACAAATCAAACACTTGGTTTAACACCCAATCAGGTCGTGCACCTGGGCGATCGATTTTATTAATGACAACAATAGGATTCAGACCTTGGGCAAAGGCCTTTTGTGTGACAAAGCGGGTTTGTGGCATAGGTCCATCAACCGCATCAACGAGTAATAGCACGGAATCAACCATCGATAAAATACGTTCGACTTCACCGCCAAAATCAGCGTGACCTGGTGTATCAACAATATTAATTCGGTAATTTTTCCATCTAAGTGCGGTGTTTTTAGCTAATATAGTGATACCGCGTTCGCGTTCTAAATCGTTGGAGTCCATCACCCGCTCAACAGCGGGGCCTCTTGTTGCCAGAGTGCCGGATTGTTGTAAAAGTTTATCAACCAAGGTCGTTTTGCCATGGTCTACGTGGGCAATAATGGCTATATTGCGTAATTCTGCTGGATCGCTCACTCAAAAAATTCCTAAATAAATTACTGGGAACATATTATAGCTGAAAGACAAGTTTTTTACCAATAAAAGTATATATTCGCTGTCGCGTAATGCGAAAATGACAGCAGATATCGAAAAACGCTCGTCATTGCGAGGAGTTTACGACGAAGCAATCCAGAATAGTCAGAAGTGACAAGCTCTTGATTTTACAAATTTTCTTACTGGATTGCTTCGTCGTAAACTCCTCGCAATGACGAGCGTTTCCCTATATTTATGATTATTTCAATTACGCGACAGCGACAAACAGGAATTTCCACCATAACCAGACTATGCTAAATACTAGAGGTGAGCAAAAAATGCTCATCAAGGAGTATTGCAATGACCAATGTTATTTATCATGAAACCATTACAGCAGAGTGGCGTGCTTTGGTTTGCGAAGCTGAAAAAGCTTCTTCAATTATTTTACCTGATGAACTTGAGGGTTATTTGGTATTGATGTTGACTCGATTTACTGAGCAGACTCATTTAGCCGATACGGTGTTAGCACTGGAATATTTGGAAGCGCAAACGATGACAGGTTTTGCAAAAGGAGAAACATTGAGAGATGTTGCTGATAAATGTTTATTGATCGCAGGTCTATTTCCTCAACGCGCGGACAAAAAAAGAGTACGAATCAGTTATTTTGTCGAAGTCGGCCGCTCAGCATATGATGCCCTTGCCCAAAGTAAGCGAGCAAGTCTGTCGCAATTATTTGCCGATTTAAGTCAGAATTTCGTTTTGCTGATGGATGTTTTATTGAATTGCAGGCAATTACCACCGCAATTACTTACCCCAATGCAGGCTCTTGAACTTTGGAGCGACACGCAGAGCAAATTTGCACTAAAAATATTATCTATGCATAAAAATGATAATTATAAAATTTTATTTCCTTCTTCGACCAAGCTAATGTAACGGTAATTTTTTTATGAAATAATAAGAAAGATTTAAATATATAATATTAACACTTTATTAAGCATATTATCGTTTTTGCAGTAAAAAATGGGGTTTTTGCATATTTTTTTAACTTTATGCTATACAAGCGAATAAGAAAAGGGTATTATAAATTAAAGGATTTGATAGAAATTCATTATAAATCGTTAGCGAATATTTAATGAATAACTTCAGTAAGTTTATGCGGTAAATTATTTTAATTTTAGTCTGAACAGGGTTTCGTCGCAGCAGGCTTTTGAGCGAAATGCGGAGACTATATAGGGTCTGTTGACAATTGGTTCTTTGGCTGCAAAAAGAGTGTAATCGGTAAAAATTGGTTCTTGTTTTCGTTAAATAGCTTGCTATTCGCCTCAA
>JABEVJ010000065.1 GCA_013043985.1 Legionellales bacterium
ATTAAATATGCCGTGTTCTTTTTTTGAATATTCCTAAAGGAAATAAATATTTTTTATCTAACCTGTTGACAGGGCTGACCTGAACTTGGTATAAATTGCGTCTCGGTTGGACGGACGCAACTCAACCGGCAAACTTGAATGGCTTGAATGGAAGGTGATTAAATTATGACTATGAACAAAACAGATTTAGTAAAGTATATTGCTGAAAAGGCGGAAGTCACACAAGTGGTTGCTAATAAAGCATTAAGCGCAGTAGTGGAAGCTGTCTACGAATCGTTAAAAAAAGGTGAACCTGTTACCTTGATTGGATTCGGTACTTGGGGTGTGGCTGATCGGCAAGAACGTGAAGGTCGTAATCCACAGACGGGTGAAAAGATCAAGATTAAGGCAAGAAAAGCTGTTAAATTTACAGCTGGTAAAGATTTAAAGGATGCAGTTAATAGTTAACTGCTATATACTCCCCTCAATAGATTCAATTGCGAAGAGTATGAATGTTTCGGGTGCTTAGCTCAGTTGGTAGAGCGTCGCCCTTACAAGGCGAATGTCGGGGGTTCGAGCCCCTCAGCACCCACCAAGTTTGTGTGGAGTGGTAGTTCAGTTGGTTAGAATACCGGCCTGTCACGCCGGGGGTCGCGGGTTCGAGCCCCGTCCACTCCGCCAATACCCAAAAGCGCGTCGTTTGACGCGCTTTTTTTTTATTGAAAATGAAATAGTTGATGTCGAGCATTTTCCCAAATTTACGGCTATTCCTCATTATGCGACAGCAACTAACTATGCCCTAATTTCATGGTAGAAAAAGGTTAACCCACTATGTTGCAAAAAATTCGTGATAAAACCCAAGGTTGGTTTGCTGCGATGATTATCGGAGCTGTCTGTGTGACCTTCGCTCTTTGGGGTATTCATTATTACCTACAAGGTGTGACCGGAAAGCCGGATTATGCTGCTAAAGTGAACGGCAAAGCTATTTCATTGGCAGATTTCAATATTACCTATCGCCAGGCAGCTCAACAGCAAGCAGAAGCCTTGGGAGGAATGGATAACAATACGCCTGCTTTACAGAAAGCGTTGCGTGTCGATGTCATGAAAGAGCTTATTGAGCAAAAATTGCTGACTACCTCATTGTTTAAACAAGGGTATCGTATTTCTGCTGCTGATATTGAGCAATTTATTGTCAATATGCCACAATTTCAGGAAAACGGACAATTTTCACAAACCCGCTTTAATCAAATCATGCAGACCATGATGTATAGTCAATCGCAATTTTACAGTCAGTTACAAAATCAATTATTAATAGGACAATTGGCGGTTGGCCTCTCTAATAGTAATTATGCATTACCAACTGATGTTAAAGCTGCAGTTATGTTATTGAATGAAACGCGCGATATAGGTTTTGTCGTGCTTCCGCTGAGTTCTTTTGTGACACAAGTGAATGTGACAGAAGCACAGATTGCAACATACTACAAACAACACCAAGTTCGTTTTAAAACACCCGAGCAGATTCAATTGCAATATTTGCAATTGCCTGCAGATACGAAAGGTAAAAACACCGATAAAAGTGATTTACTTGCCAATCTCACTTACGAAAATCCAGACTCTCTCGAGATTGCCTCAGAAAAGTTAGGCCTGCCATTAATGACAACGACATTTTTTGAAGCAAACGCACCTAAAAATACGGGAATATTGGCCTCCAAGAGTGTCATGGCAGTGGCATTTAGTAATGATGTATTAAATGAGGGTTATAATAGCGATGTCATTACACTCGATGATGGTTCTCAAGTAGTGATTCGTGTATTGTCGCGAAAACCTGCATCAGTGATGCCCCTCAGTTCTGTACAGGAAATCATTAAAAATCTGTTGATTAAACAGACTGCACAAGACAATATGAAAACACTTGGCGAGCAATTAGCACAAAAAATTGCTAAGGGCGCGAGCGGTACGGTTATCGCTAACGAACTTAAGCTTAATTGGCATGAGAAAACGGATGTTAACCGTCATCAGCAAGGGGTTAATCCTCAGGTATTGTTGAGTGTGTTTAAGATGTATGTTTCTGCTGACAGACAACATCCGACAACCCAGACTATTCTACTGCCCAATGGTAATCTTGCCGTGGTTGCCTTTTATCAGGCACATTATGGTGATTTAAAAACAGCAACTGCAGAGCAATTACAAATGTTCAACCGAAAAATTGCAGATGATTATGGTAATGTTGATTATGCTTTGTATGTACGCAGCTTGAAAAAACAGGCCAAGATTAAAATTAACCAGTCGTTAATCAATGATAACAATGATATGGAGGCTCCATGATAGTTCAACCTAAAATTAGAGGGTTTATTTGTACAACAGCTCATCCGGCAGGCTGTGCGCGTCATATTGAGCAGCAGATCAATTTCGTGAAAAAACATGCTCCCCTGAAGGGGTGTAAAAATGTGTTAGTTATTGGAGCATCAACTGGCTATGGTTTGGCGAGTCGTATTGCTGCAACATGGGGCGCACAAGCAAAAACGATTGGAGTGATGTTTGAAAAACCTGCGATTGATAAGCGAACCGCCAGTGCTGGCTGGTATAATACCGCGGCATTTGAGAAAGCGGCAGAAAAAGATGGATTTTACGCTAAAAGTATCAATGGCGATGCTTTTTCCAATGAAATTAAACAACAAGTAATTGATATTATCAAACGAGATTGGCCGGAAAGAGTTGATCTAGTTATTTATAGTCTTGCTTCTCCAAAACGTCTGCATCCTAGCGATGGCACTATATATAATTCAGAGCTCAAGCCCATTGGTGATGCCTACACAAATAAGACGATTGATGTAATGAATGGTACGGTGAGTATGGTGACACTTCAGCCTGCTTCTCACCAGGATATTGCCAATACCGTTCAGGTGATGGGTGGCGAGGATTGGGAAATGTGGATGGATGCCTTGGGAGATGCTGGAGTTTTGGCAAACAATGTACAAACAGTTGCCTATTCTTATATTGGTCCTGAATTGACTTATCCTGTTTATAAAAATGGCACGATTGGACGTGCAAAAGAGCACCTGGAGCAAACAGCGAAAGCATTGACATTGAAATTAAAGCCCCTTCATGGGAAAGCTGTCGTTTCAGTCAATAAAGCGGTTGTGACACAAGCTAGTGCTGCAATTCCGGTTGTTCCGCTTTATATATCACTTTTATTTAAAATAATGAAAGATAAAAATATACACGAAGGCTGCATTGAGCAGATATGGCGTTTATTCCATGATTATCTCTGTGCAGAGCAGCCAAAACCCTTGGATGATGCTGGACGTATACGGCTTGATGATTTGGAAATGCGCGATGATGTCCAGGCTGAGATTTCACGTAATTGGGATAAGCTCGACAGTAGCAATATTCTTGAGTTGTCGGACTTGGCTGGTTATCGTGAAGAGTTTCATCATTTATTTGGTTTTAGTTTTCCATTGATTGATTATAATGCAGATATTGATGTTAGTGTGCCTATCTTAAGTATTGAAGATTGAGCTTAAAATATGGTAACTATGCACTTTGGCACGCAGCAACCAACAAATCCAAGTGTGCAACAGTCAACAGGGCACATGTCATCTTTTATGTTTTTTATTGTTATGGTTGCGCTGTTGCTGATGTTTTATGCTTTTTTTATGGGTATGCTTAACACTATCAAAGTATTGCGCCGCATAAGCAAATTAAAGCAGTCTAAAATTATGTCAGCACCGCCACACCAGTATGTCGAGTTACAGGGCGTGGCTAAGCCCACATCCACGGGTGGTGTCATATCGCCATTGACTCAAAAACACTGTCTGTGTTATCGCTATACCATTGAGGAATTGAGGAGTGCGAGAGGGAAAAACGCGCAACAAGATTGGATGATGATTGAAGATGTGACTAGTTCGGCTTTTTTTGTTATTGATGACGGAACAGGACAGTGCCTTATTTCTCCTTCGTTTGCCGAAATTGTGACTGAAGAGGAGACGTGGACGAGTTCGACATTGCCTGATTGGCTTCAATCGGGAACAAACAAAACCGGATTATTATCAAAGTTATCTGCTCTTGAAAAAAAGCAGTATAAATTTACAGAGAGCCGGATCGAAGAAAATGGCTCTATTTTTGCTGTTGGCTTTTTTAGAACTTACCGTGCGGATGAGCATCCTTTTTTAGAAGACCAATTGAAAAGAACTATAAAAATAATGGCCGCACGTGACCGTAAGTCGATACGAGATACGCCTGCCACACTAACAAAGATGCTGGATGCACAGTGGCAAGCATTGGTTCAATCACGCAACAGATTAGAAACATTGAATATACTGATTAATCTTGATGAGCAAGTTGTAGTCAGTACTTTTCCAGAAAAAAAATTAGCTAATAAATACCGTAAGAATACTATGTTTGCAGGCCTTGCAGTTGTTGTTCTGGGGGGAAGTATTGTGTTTTTGTTTTTTAAGCAGTTTTTTTCTTAGATGAGATTGATTTGGTTAATTTTTCTTGACCTAAGGCCATTGCCATTTCTTGTTCAAAATGGGGATACATTTTAATATTAACAAGATCATAAAATGGGGTCAGGCTTATCCCATTAAAACCAACATAAAAACTCATGTGTGTTGAGTATATTTTTACCATGGGCATCATAATTAAAAATGAGTAAATTAAATAAAATCCAATCAAGCATTTGCTGCTTAGTTAATGCTGGATTTTCACATTTATTAGCAAAATCAAATAATTTGGGTAAACTTGCCCCATCTCGAATGTGCGCAACATCCTTGCCGCTACCAAAGTTTCTCTCATATTTGTATTCGGGCACCAAATTGAGTGCCTGACAGCCATCGATTATATGATGTCGCTTTACCTCCGTCATGGAAATCATTTTTCTATCAAAACGCTCGACTAAGAGTGTTAGATGTTTGCCATACCGCATGAGCGTAGTATTAGCTACATTGCCAGTCATCATTTCGCTCATTATCCCAAGGTGGTATGTGCAGTTTTATACCGAATGCGGCGCAAACTTGTAAGACACTACTAAACTGGCTATTGGGGCGCCCGTGCTCTATATTCATCAACGTTTGCTTAGCGACTCCGCATAGAGCGGCTGCATCTTCCAAGCGTAAATTACTTTGTGTACGTCTTGCCTTAATTGCTTGTCCAAGTAATTCAGGCGTAAGGGTTTGCTCCAGATCAGGGGTTTCACATTTTTTAACTTGATTTGCCATAAAAATCCTAATAGATTAGGTTTAATAAATGAAACAGGTTTATATTCTTTAATAATCCTAATGAGTTAGGATGGAATAGGCGAAAAATAGCAAGTCATAAATCCTTAAATATGAAACGCGTCGGGTATAAGCTGCCATAATGAAGGAAATTTAATAAATTTTTTTTCAACTGCTTTTGCAAAAACAGCTTCTTTAGAATTACATGCCCATTTGTCTTTGATGTTGTTGATATGAAAAATAGTTGTTCTTTCTGTTATGCCAAGTTTTTTTGAGATTGATTTAGTTGATTTCCCTTGTAAAAAACAACATAACACCTCAATTTCTCTGGCAGATAAATCAACCGAGATATGAGAGATATTGAGTAAGATTTTCTTATCAATCGTAATTTTAAGATTACTTGACTGCTGAGTTGTTATTGAGGGTAATACCTGGAGTAGTTTGTTATAATCTAAGGCTTTACCTATTGATAATACACCATGAATTTTCCCTGATTCATCTTTCAATGGAAATTTTTGTGCTAAAGTAAAAATTGTTTTTCCACTTTTTGTGCAGCTTTCATCAAGTTGATAATAAATGTGGTCTTTCATGGCGAGCATATCATGAGCATTGTAGTGAGTGGCATATTGAGCAAAAGGCAGCTCAGTATCTAATTTTGAGAGCATTTCCTCTTGTTCTAACTCCATTTCGGTAAGGCAGGCTTGATTTATGTAGCGATAACAAAGGTCATTGTCTTTAATATGGATACCATCTGATGAGTGCTCAAACATGTTTTTTATCTGCAATATCAATCGTTGAGGGATCATATGATAGTCTTCCTAATCTCAGTATCTATCAGAAGATTATAAGCGATTTTTATTAGGAAATAATTAAGTGGTGCGTGGCAAGTCGCCGTTTGTCATGCCAGCGCAAGCTGGCATGACAAATAAGCTTACAAGGCGCGCGCTTTCTACTGACAAGCTTCGCAGTCTGGATCCTCGATTGAACACGTTTTAGGTGCAGCAGCACCTTCTGAAGATGCGTCAGAAGTCATACTGACCGCATTTAACGCTCCGTCATGAATCGTCGATTTTTCAGCATTACTTGCTCCCATACTACGTAAATAATAGGTTGTTTTTAATCCACGTATCCAAGCAAGCTTATAGAGGCTGTCTAATTTTTTGCCAGATGGCTCAGCCATATAGAGATTGAGTGATTGTGCTTGATCAATCCATTTTTGACGTCTTGATCCAGCTTCAATCAACCATACCGGGTCAATTTCAAAAGCAGTTGCATAACGTTGTTTCAATGCCGCTGGTACTCTGCCAATGCTGGCCACACTGCCATTATAGTATTTCAGATCATTGATCATTACTGCATCCCATAAGCCTAATCGCTTTAAGTCATTAACAAGGTATGGATTAATAACGGTAAACTCGCCTGACAGATTGGATTTAACAAACAGGTTTTGATAAGTAGGCTCAATCGATTGACTTACCCCAATAATATTGGAAATGGTTGCTGTAGGAGCAATTGCCATGGTATTCGAGTTACGCATTCCCACGATCTTAATGCGTTTGCGTAAGCTTTCCCAGTCAAGCGTTTGTGAACGATCTTGCTCAAGATATTGTTTGCCGCGTGCCTGCTCCAATAAGTCGATTGAATCAATCGGCAGAATACCTTTGCTCCATAATGAGCCTTCATAGCTGCTATAAACACCACGTTCCTCAGCCAGGTGAGCCGACGCTTGGATAGCAAAATAGCTGATTTGTTCCATGCTGCGATCAGCAAACAGAACGGCAGCATCAGAGGCGTAGTCAATACCGAGTTTATATAAAGCATCCTGAAAGCCCATAATGCCTAAACCAACTGGCCGATGTTTTAGATTCGAACGTCTCGCTTGTGGAACAGAGTAATAATTGATATCAATCACATTATCCAACATGCGCATCGCAGTATTGATTGTGCGCTCAAGTTTGGCTTTATCTAGCTCACCTTGGGCGTTGATATGTGCAGGCAAGTTGATGCTGCCTAAATTACATACAGCAATTTCATCTTCAGAGGTATTCAATGTGATTTCAGTACAAAGATTGGAGCTATGCACTACGCCCGCATGTTGCTGCGGCGAACGTAAGTTGCAAGGATCTTTGAAGGTCACCCAGGGATGACCTGTTTCAAACAACATTCCCAACATGCGCCGCCAGAGATTGACTGCAGGCATGGTTTCAATATTGCGAATTTTACCTTGCCCGGCTTTGATTTCATAATTGATATAGGCTTCCTCAAAAGCTTTACCATATAAATCATGTAAATCAGGAGTCTCATCAGGAGAAAACAAGGTCCACTCGCCATTTTCCATGACACGCTTCATGAATAAATCAGGAATCCAGTTTGCTGTATTCATATCGTGTGTGCGTCTTCGTTCATCACCCGTGTTTTTTCGAAGCTCTAAAAATTCTTTGATGCTTCGATGGAAAGTTTCTAGGTATGCGCATCCCGCTCCCTTACGCTTTCCGCCCTGGTTGACGGCAACGAGCGTAGCATTGGCGACGACCATAAAGGGAATCGGTCCTAAAGATTGGCCATTAGTGCCTTTGATATCAGCACCCATGGCACGCACAGGCGTCCAGTCATTGCCGAGACCACCAGCGTATTTAGAAAGCAGGGCATTGTCTTTAATAGCACTATAGATGCCTTCTAAATTATCAGGAATAGTTGATAAGTAACAACTGGATAACTGCGGACGCAGGGTTCCCGAGTTAAACAGAGTCGGTGTGGATGTCATATAATCAAATGAAGACAAGAGGTCATAAAACTCAATGGTGCGAGCTTCCTTGTCGGTTTCATTAAGTGCTAGCCCCATTGCAACACGCATGAAAAAGGCTTGAGGCAATTCAAAACGATGACCAGCTTCATGGATAAAGTAGCGATCATAAAGGGTTTGCAAGCCCAGATAAGTGAGTTGATTATCACGTTCGGGCTTTAAAGCGGCAGCGAGACGTGGAATATCAAATTTGAGTAAGTCTGGAGTGAGACGACCTACTTTGACACCTTGGTTCAAATATTGCGTAAAATACACAGGATAGCGCTCAGCCATTTCCCCAGCAGTCGCTTGTTGTCCTAACTCTAAAAACATTAAAGCATCACTTCGCAATTCATCCATCAAAATGCGTGCGGCAACATAGGTATAGTTGGGTTCGGATTCAATCAGTGTGCGGGCAGATAAAACTAACGCCTTTTGCAGATCTTTCATGGTGAGGCCGTCAAACAGATTACGCTCGACATCTTTAAGGATGTCGTGGGCATTCACATCTGTCAGTCCTTGGCAGGCATCCTGAACGATTTTACTGACTCTTCCCATATCGAGCGGAACACGTAAACCATCGTGCAAGGTAATATGAAGCAAACGCTGATTACTATCTGACTCGGGATTTTTCATTTGTGCTTCGCGGGCTTTCCGGCGTTCTTCGCGATACAAGACGTAGGCTCTGGCAACTTTGTGTTCACCCGTACGCATCAGTGCCAATTCAACTTGATCCTGGATATCTTCAATATGAATAATACCGCCATTATTCAGGCGCCGTTTAAATGTTGCAGTAAGTTGGTTTACTAGGATATTGACTGTTTCATGTATACGGTCAGAACTTTGAGCCTGAGCTCCCTCGACCGCTAAAAAGGCATTGGTAACAGCAACAATAATTTTTTCCGCATTATATTCAACAAGATCACCGTTGCGGCGTATTACATATAATTTTCCGGGCTCTTGAAGCAGGAAAGATTTTTTTTGATTATTTCGATTCATCGTCTGTTCTTTTTGTATGGTTTCCATGAGATACTCCTTTCAGTTCGGATGCTCACCAGATGGTTTGAAAGTGGTCGTTTTTTACCCGTCACTCAAAAATTATCGGTAAAGCAATTAGGGTCTGTTGACAATTGGTTCTTTGAAGCGAAAAAAGAGAGAATCGAGGAAAAATTGGTTCTTGTTTGAGGCGAATAGCAAGCTATTTAACGA
>JABEVJ010000066.1 GCA_013043985.1 Legionellales bacterium
GAGCAATAGTTACTCATATTGTGAAGTTTTTATAATATTACTCTGGCGTAAAAGAACAAGTCAGAAATTAGCATTTTGAAGTATCTTGGGTATATACTCGACGCATATGGGTTTTCGGCTTTTATAACGATTGGGGAATAATTTAAATGGAAAATGATTTTTCTGCTACAGAACACCTGGTTACAGATAATTGGAGTAATGATCTTAATCAACGTCAGTTTTATGAATATAATTTATGTGAATCTATTTTGCGAGGATATGCGGCTCTAGGAGGTTTAGACACAGGCTGTGATATTAATCTGATCTTTGCTGATATAAAAAATTCAAAAAATTTATTAGAAATTGGTGCTGGCTATGGTCGAGTAATAAGAAAGTTACTTGATCTGGAATTTATGGGTGAAATTCACGCATTAGAAAAAAGCCATACCTTTTACAACAATTTACAAGAAAAGTTTGCAAGTCAGGTTACAACGCATCATGCCGATATTCTTCACTTTGATACTCAACTAAAATTTAGCACAATTATCTCAATGTGGTCAGGAATTTCTGACTTTACAAAAGTAGAGCAACAGTTATTTTTCAATAAATTAGCCTCACTTCTCATGGAAGATGGACAAATTTTTATGGATACCTCCTTGTGGAATCAAAAACCGCTTAATGCAACTGAATTGGCAAATCAAAGTTATATTATTACTGCTCAAGATAGCATCCTGCATGGATATATACCGACTAGTCAAGAGATAGAGGAATATGCAGCAAAAGCAGGCTTAAAATTAATTAGGCATTTCACCTATGAAACAGATGCAAAACGAAAGCGATTGATGTATGTTTTTTCTTTGTAACTCAAAGAAAAGGGTGTATCCAGAAGCTGAAATAACCTCGTCATTGCGAGGAAGCGCAGCGACGAAGCAATGACGCCATTGTTGTCACATATTTGTCACTATTCCAATTACGCGACAGCGACTATACCCAATGACCGCACACATTTCACCCTAACTACGCCTCTTCTTTTACCGTGCTTTTTTCATGGAGTTGGACTAGGGGCTGTTGAGAGCTGCTTTCCAATTTTTTAGCTATTTTTACACAACCATTGAGAAAAGGAGCATTTTTTGGGGGTTCTTTTATATTGCAAATATCCAGTGCCGCCTGAAAAGACCTATCCTGCTCAAGAATTATATTCGATGAAGTCATTTTGGTTTCATTATCTGATAAATAATGACAAAAAGTAAAATCAACTACTTTTGCCATTTCATAAAGCGTCGTACCCGCTATCTTCAAGTTGCTATTTTTGATATCTTCCAAATATTTATACAGCAGCAAGCGAATTTGATACATATCGCTAATTAAACTCGAGCGCGAACTTGATTTTGGCGACATTTTTATGGCGGTAGGATAGTGAAAACTATAATAAATTGGTTCTGGATTAAGCTCAAAAACACTAAAATTTGCAGGACCGATAATGAGCGGAGCATAATTGATATTATACTCTTCTTCAAACACAGTTATCAGGTTCTCAATAGGAGCTGCCTTATTATCTAATAAAGGCCGTAATCCTGAAACAGCGCCAACACTTGTTGCCAACAAATGGCTGACCATGTCAGCAACATATGGACAAGGTTTAATATTACGGTTGGCTAGAATTCGTGAAAAAGTTAATTCCCAGCAAAATTGACTGCGCCAGAACTCACTTCCCCGCCAAGCTAAGTCATAAAGATAGGATTTAAACTCCTGCCACTCAGGATCATTGATTGTTTCAACCCATCTCTTTGAAAAATAAAGTAACTCAACTGACCAAGGTTGATTGAAAGAGTGATGATTGGCTATATCCCTTAATATAGGCCAATGCTCAGATAACTGTTTGGGAGCTTCCAATTGTATTTCAAATTTTTTTCGAACTTTATTAAAAGCAGCGACTTCACTAATTTTGGGTAAGAGAAAAATAGAACGTGCCCCTGCTGTCATATCCCATAATGGAATCGGAGCAAAGAAAAAAGTGGAATTATCATGCTTCATATACTCAAGAAATCCCCAGGTTCCGAATATTTCTCCTTCCGATATTAAGCGATAAGGAATAACACGACTTTCGACGTTCATAAAAAGCTCAATCGTATTATTAAGAAGCAAGGCCATCGGGTTAGTACCCATGACATAGCCCAATTTTTCTTGAATATCACTGTCCATTAGAGGATGATCAATAGGAAGCAGCCCATTTTCATGTGTGGGAAAATGAATTTTGCCGTCTGCCAGTATTTTGCTGCCATATGAATATTCAGCCAAAAAAAACGTATATGAACTATCTGGGCTCAATTTATCTAGCAGGCTTGTTAGTTTTGGGTTAACTAGAGCTACCCTGTCTCGAATGTCTGACCAAGTTAGTTCTTGCATCGATGATTTTTTGTTCATTTATAATCCTTTATAATCCTTTACCTGATGGGATGACAGGCACTAACGTTATGTTGCACCCATTCTTAAATTATCCCGGAATCTCCACGGGGAGCATAAGTTTACATGATTAGTCCAATATCTCAAATATTTTTTTAATGCGAAGCTAGGGTCTGTTGACAATTGGTTCTTTGAAGCGAAAAAAGAGAGAATCGAGGAAAAATTTGTTCTTATTTGAGGCGAATAGCAAGCTATTTAACGAGAA
>JABEVJ010000067.1 GCA_013043985.1 Legionellales bacterium
TAGCATAGCAAACTCGTTTTATTGTTAGGTATGAGAACCCCAATTTTACGAGTTTGCTATTATTAATCAATAAGTTAATGACGAATTGTCAACAGCCCCAAGTACAGATGCTGTTGATAAATGTTTTCTTCGCTCCAAAATGAGTGTAATAGGTAAAAATTTGCCCTTGTGTTGGTTAAATAGCTGGCTATACTCCCTGCGGTCGAGATTGCTGGCTTCAGTTTTTTTGCGTTATTATTAATCATTTGTGAATAAAATGCAAGCATTTTGTCAGCTGCTGTCGCGTAATGAGCTCAAAAGATGTGTAGCCCTCAATCCGCCTGCAAAATGAATGATTATTTCATCATTTATTTACCATTCGATAAATTTTAACGAACACTGGATTTGCAGGCGGACTGAGGGGTAATCAAGCGTTGCCCCTCAGTAAGTCTGCAAATACAAGCGTTTGTTCAAGTTCATTTTGTCGGTAAAGAGCGATGAAATAATCATTATTGTTTGCAGACTTATTGAGGGCTACAACTCCGTGCGAATTTTGAACACATTACGCGATAGAGATTCCGAGATTTATAACGCCTCTTTTTGTCGCTTATAGCCATCACCTTGAGTTAATACACTTGTTACTCAAAAACAATATGTCGCTTCTTGTCAAAAAAGTCCTGATGCATCGCTTTTTTCACCAAACCGAGGGTGGTTTCAGCAACAATATTAGCTTTAGCTGTTCCCATTTCTAAAACGTTTATTAAATAATCCTGATTGTTTTCATAATGCTTACGTCGTTCGCGGATAGGATCCAGCAATGTGTTTATTACTTCAATAAGCCGTTTTTTACATTCTACGTCACCAATTTGCCCCTGACGATAACGATCTTCGGCCTCAGCCACCCAGGTTTTATCTGGATTAAAGGTTTCATGAAAAATCCATAAGGGATTATTTTCAACCCGCCCTTTATCGGTAGGTCGAATACGTGCTGGATCAGTATACATACCCATGATTTTTGTTTTGACTGTATCTGCATCGTCGCTTAGCAAAATGGCATTGTTCAAGGATTTGCTCATCTTAAGCAATTGCCCATTTTCTGACGGCGCTCCTAAGCCAATCAGACGGCGAACACGACCAATAAGCGGTTGAATAATAGGCAACAACCCGCCATGAGGCAGTTGTTCTTCATCTTTGGTATGAGTACTCACGCCACAATATAAATGATTAAACTTTCGTGCTACTTCCCGTGCCATTTCCAAATGCGGAATTTGATCTTCTCCAACAGGTACAATTTCGGGTCTAAAAGCTAAAATATCGGCTGTTTGTCCAACTGCATAAAGTAAAAAACCAAAAGGATAACTTTCACCCAGGTTTTTATCCCTGATCTCATCTTTAATCGTTGGGTTACGCATCACCCGAGGATAAGGCAGCAACATACTAAACAAAAAAGTCAGCTCGGCAATGGCGGGAATTTCTGATTGTAAAAAAATCGTACTTTTTTGTGGATCGATACCAGCACTTAAATAATCCAGCATAATATCCAGTACACTTTGACGAATTTCTTCAGGCCGATCTGCACGTGTCGTAAAGGCATGTGTATTGGCGATGATGAAATAACAATCATAGGCGTCTTGCATTAAAATCCGATTTTCCAATGAACCGACCCAGTGTCCAAGATGCAGCTTACCAGTTGGCGTATCACCCGTTAAGAGTCGTTTTTTTGTGCTGTTCATCAGTTTATTATCCGAAAATATTAAGATATTTGAGTATATACTCTCCGCGATTGAGATCGCGAGTTCTAATATAAATATTTTTTAGCGCTCGATGTCATGCCAGCGCAGGCTGGCATCCAGGGTTAAAAGCTGGATGCCAGCCTGCGCTGGCATGACATTGAGTGTACAAATACATAGTGCAAATCCCGTAATCTCTATCGCGGTGAGTATATCATTACCCCCAAAAATATCCTATAATAACTCTTTTTATCTTAAAGGGTTGGGTATTATTATGACGATTAAACATGTATTGAATATGATTGATGAACATGAGATTCAATTTATTGATTTGCGCTTCACAGATCCACGTGGAATCTTACAGCACGTTTCCATTCCAGCACATGTGGCAGATGAAGAATTTTTTAAATATGGCAAAATGTTTGATGGGTCATCAATACAGGGATTTAGATCAATTCATGAATCTGACATGATCCTCATGCCTGATCATGATACGCCAAAACTTGATCCCTTTGCCCATCACCCTACTCTTATCTTAACCTGTGATGTGTATGACCCATCCACGAATCAACCCTATGGCCGTGATCCACGCAGTGTTGCAAGGCGTGCAGAGGCCTATTTAAAATCTACTGGCCTTGCAGATACAATTTATTGCGGTCCGGAACCTGAGTTTTTTATTTTTGATTCTGTTCGTTGGGAAAACAGTATGCATCATACTATGTATGCTATCGATTCACTTGAAGCGTCCTGTAGTTCAAATAGAGTGTTTGAGGAAGGTAATATGGGACACCGCCCGAGCATTAAAGGCGGTTATTTTCCTGTACCTCCTGTTGATTCCTTCCAGGATATTCGATCAGCCATCTGTTTAACCCTTGAAGAACTGGGTATGGTTGTTGAGACTCATCATCACGAAGTCGGTGGCGCGGGTCAAAATGAAATTTCAGTTAAATTTAACACTCTCCTCAACAAAGCTGATGAGTTTCAACTATTTAAATATGTTGTTCACAATACCGCTCACCAATTTGGCAAAACTGCCACATTTATGCCTAAACCCTTGGTAGGTGACAATGGCAGCGGTATGCATGTCCATCAATCACTATCAAAAGATGGCGTCAATTTGTTTGCTGGCGATGACTATGCCAAGCTTTCGGAAACAGCCTTGTTTTATATTGGCGGTATTATCAAACATGCCAAAACACTGAATGCTTTTACCAATTCCACGACCAATAGTTACCGTCGTTTGGTTCCAGGCTTTGAAGCTCCTGTGATGCTCGCCTATTCCGCAGTTAACCGCTCGGCTGCCATTCGCATTCCATTCGCGCCAACACCCAAAGGACGTCGTATTGAAATACGCTTTCCAGACGCTCTCAGCAACCCTTATTTGGCTTTTTCTGCCATGATGATGGCTGGCTTGGATGGAATAAAAAACAAAATTCATCCTGGCAAGGCACTTGATATTGATCTTTATGAATTAACGAAAGAGCAAGCTCGCGAAATTCCACAAGTCAGTTTCAGTTTATTCCATGCTTTAGATGAATTAGACAAAAATAGAGAATTTTTGTTACAAGGCGATGTCTTTAGTGATGATTTGATTGATTCTTATATCGAGCTTAAATATAAAGAGGCCATGGAGATCAATATGATGGTGCATCCAATGGAATTTGAGAAGTATTATAGTTCGTAGGGTATCTCAGCCCTCTCAAGTGAGCAATAGCACGGAACGGCTGTGGTTCCCTCTCCCCTTGCGGGCTGAGGGAAGGTAAAAGAGGGGTATTTATTGGAAGGAGCGTAATACGGGGGAAAACCACCCCGTATTACGCTCCTTCCATGGAGTATCTCTTTTTAAGCTCTTTTCTAAAGAATTAAACATCAAATATATGTGCACTATTTCCGCTAATACGGGCTACTCTGAACTATCATCTCAGGATGAAATTATGTGTCGATACCTCAGACTATATACCCATTGCACTTCAAGAGGCTCCCACTTTGACCCCATTTAATTTGCATGTTTTTTTAATTGGATTAAGCACTAGTTTTGGTCTTATTGTTGCCATTGGTGCTCAAAATGCTTTTATCCTAAAACAAGGCATACTCAAAAACCATCCATTCACCATTGCATTACTCTGCACCCTCATTGATGTTATCTTAATCAGTATTGGCGTTGCTGGTTTAGGCGAGTTATTTGCATTGAATAAAATGCTCTTACTCGTGGCCCGGGTGGGTGGTGCCTTATTTTTATTTGCTTATGGATTTCGATCATTCCATGCTGCATTTAAAAAAGAAATGCTTGAAATACACCATGGCGTTAAACCTTTGTCACTTAAGAGGGCTATTGGCATCACTCTCGCAATTAGTCTGCTCAATCCGCACATTTATCTCGATACTTTGGTTTTACTAGGCAGTATTGGAGGACAATTTACTCCCAATCTGCGCTTATCCTTTGTCATCGGCGCAGTCACCGCTTCGACGATTTGGTTTTTTTCACTCAGTTATGGCGCAAGGTTACTTTTGCCTGTCTTTAAAAAACCGATTGCCTGGAAAATATTGGATACGTTAATTGGTATGGTAATGTGGGGAATTGCTTTTTTTCTTGTTTTTACAGTGTATTGAAATACTCACAAGTTAGGGTCTGTTGACAATTGGTTCTTTGGCTGCAAAAAGAGTGTAATCGGTAAAAATTGGTTCTTGTTTTCGTTAAATAGCTTGCTATTCGCCTCAA
>JABEVJ010000068.1 GCA_013043985.1 Legionellales bacterium
AAAACAAGCAATAGTTACTCATATTGTGAAGTTTTTATAATATTACTCTGGCGTAAAAGAACAAGTCAGAAATTAGCATTTTGAAGTATCTTGGGTATATAAGTACTGTCAACTTCTTTCAAAACACCTTGTTCCACGTGGAACATTTTAACGGTCTTATCAACTAATGCTTCATAAAGCCCTTCTTTCTCGATTGATGTCAAATAGACTTGAGCATTAAGCCGATTAAGTGAATTAATTAGATAATTTCGATATTGCATCCCAAGCTCAGATGGCAGATCATCCAGTAGAAATATACTTTCCTTCTTTGCTTGTTCATGGAGCAATTCAGCTTGTGCAATATGTAAAGCGCAAACAACGGCTTTTTGTTGACCACGGGACAAAAAATCCAATAAGGGTAGTGAGCCTGTTTTTAGAACCAGATCAGCGCGCTGTGGACCGTAAAAACTATAGCCTCGTTCAGTATCTTGATGATAGGAGTCAGTAAGTAATGCTTTAAGCTCTTTATCTTTACTCCAGCCACGGGAGTAATGGTACTCAACTTGATTGTTTGGTAAAACTTCATCAATAATTGTTTTAAATTTAGGGTAAAGTTGCTCACAATAATGTTTTCTAGCGAAATCCACCTCTTCAGCAATTACACAAAATTCTTCATCCCAAATAGAAATTTGTTCAAAAGGGAGTCTTTGTTTAAGCGCCATATTTCGTTGTTTCAAGCAACGTTGAAGCTTCAACCATAATGAGTGATAACGATGTTCCACGTGGAACAATCCCCAGTCGATCAAGGCTCTTCTTGGCTTGGAGCCGCCAGACAATAAGTTAAAGCTATCAGGATTAATTAAAATAATAGGAAGGAGTGTCGCTAATTCAGCAGTATTTTTAGCAGCCTGTTTTTGAATATGAATTTTGCAATTTTGTGCCATGTCGCGCTGAATCCCTACCGTAATAGATAGCTCATCAGAGGAAATTAACTCACTGAACAAGGTCATCATATTTTGTTCTTGTCGTATCATACGATTTGCTATGTGAGAACGAAAAGAGCGGGCATGACCAAAATAATACAGACTTTCTAATATGCTGGTTTTCCCGCTTCCATTGGGTCCAAAAATAAAATTAAACTTTGAAGATGGATATAAAATGGCCTGTTCAATATTCCTAACGTTGTTTATGATGATTTTGTTAAACTTCATATTAACCTTAAATTTTCATAGGCATAATGACAAATACCACTTCCTCTCTGCCCTCTTCATCAAATACGATCCCGGAATTAGCGTCAGAAAGTGTCATATTAAAAGAAGGTGATTTTGTGACATTCAAAAGATCCAATAAATAAGTAACATTAAAACCTAAGGTCAATGGTGCGAATTGATAATCAATAGACATTTCTTCGTGAGCTTCTTCTTGTTCAGAGTTGAAAACAATCGCTTTAAGTAAATTATCAGCAAGTTCAATACGAATGTTTTTGTGTTTATCTAGTAAGACAGAAACTCGCTGTAAAATCTCTTTAAATTCAGCGGTATTTATCGAAATCACCTTATCACCATTACGAGGAATAACGCGTTGATAATCAGGAAAGTTTCCATCAATTAATTTAGATGCCAATGAAAATTCAGGGCAAGAAAAATGAATGTGATGTGTTCCAACTTTTATTAAAATATCATTAGAAGTTGAGTTGCCTAATAACCGCATCAGTTCAATAATGCCTTTGCGAGGAACGATAACTCGGGTAGTATCATCAATGTTAATTTCATGAGTTTGCCAGGCTAAGGCCATTCGATGTCCATCAGCAGTCACAGTTGTCAGCTTGTTGGAAGAAAACTCCATTAACATGCCATTTAAATAATAGCGTACATCCAGATTTGCCATGGAGAAATAAGTATAGTCAAGTAAAAAACTTAATGATTTAATAGGTAATGTTGTTTCTACTAGTAATGATTCTTCTTCCAGTGTAGGGAAATCCTGGTTGACCAGGCGCAAAAGATTATATCGGCTTTTATTACATTTAATAACAATTTGATTAGCTTCAAACTGAAAATGAATAATAGAATTCTCAGGCAGCATTTTACAAATATCCAGTAATTTTCTGCCTGGAACGGTAAATGATGCAGCTTCGAGATCTTCTTCCAATTCAAGGCTGGCTGAGAGTTGAACTTCTAAATCAGTAGCGGTAATGGTTATTTTTTTCTGATTAACTTGAATCAATACGTGTGAGAGAATGGGTACTGTATGTCGTCGTTCAACAACACCAATCACGGCCTGTAGCGGTTGTAGTATATATTCACGTTTTATTTTCAACATAATGGTGTAATCCTTAATGGATACATACTCTCCACGTTTGAAAATGCGAGATTTGCATTATATACTCAACACACATGGGTTTTCGGTTTGCTAACTTACTCTTTTTCGCAAGGGAAAAATACCTGCGTTATAAAATCCGAAAACCCATGTGTGTTGAGTATATACCCAAGATACTTCAAAATGCTAATTTCTGACTTGTTCTTTTACGCCAGAGTAATATTATAAAAACTTCACAATATGAGTAACTATTGCTC
>JABEVJ010000069.1 GCA_013043985.1 Legionellales bacterium
TACTTCAGCTTCTGATAAGCCCGCTACATATTTCATCCCTTGTCCTTATATGAAAATAAAAACAAAATTATACAGGATAATTTACGCATTGGTACTTAGCATGTTATCGCAGGCGCGCTATGAGTGTATTGTCAACAGACCTTTTAACCTAAAAACGGCAGTAGATTTCAACTGACGTTTTTAGGTTTAATGGGACAGCCCTGAGTTTCAAAAAAATAGATTTGCAGCTCCTCGCTTGGTACACTGCAAGGAAGCTGA
Source organism: Legionellales bacterium (assembly GCA_013043985.1). GTDB lineage: Bacteria > Pseudomonadota > Gammaproteobacteria > UBA1113 > UBA1113 > JABEVJ01. Next base: position 259 of record JABEVJ010000069.1, read on the forward strand.
TGGCCAATCCATTGCGCGTGGGGCAAACAATCACTGTCGTCAAACTTAGTTGTTTGCCCCATTTATTTTGTCCATTATCATAAAAAAGCAGCTTAACGAACAATGATTACGCAGCAGCGAGACTATTATGGTTTTCGTGCAGTGCCAATAAATCAATCAGCTTAACCGCACGCAACATATATTTATTGATAACAGTAAAGCTGTTTACCGTATCTGAATCCAAATCATCGAGAAATTTATAGGCAGCAAAATAACATAAAGACTGTAATTGATGTATGGATGCAACCAATTCAATTTGTACCATGGCTGGCTCAATAGCGGGATTAATCAAAAATATTTCATTCTGATCTTTTTGTATTGCTGCAGAGTCATAAAGAGTGCGATATAACTGCACAGTTGCCTGCATTTGATTTAACAAAATTTGTAAAAAACCATTTTGATAGGGGCAACTTATCGATTCCAGCAGCTCATTTTGCAACAAGATGAGTGAAGATTCTACCATATTAAGCGTTTCAGTCAGTTCAACTTTAATATCCTTGGGATCACTGTTTTGATTAACGATGAAAATTTCAGATCGCTTCATTTCCTTTTTCTCCATGTGTATTAAATTAAGCCTTACAAATCAAACCTATTTTGAAATGCAAGAGTGGTGACCCTCTCCGGGAGTTTACATTTACCAGTTGTCAGATTGTCCCAATTACAATCTAACAAGAGGATCACCACTGTTGCATTCTGGAAGAGACCTTATGTATTGATAGTTAAAAAATGGTGATAACCATCAGGATACTTGGTTTGGACTAAAACCAAGGTATGCCAGAATGTCCGACTGACATAACAACAATTATCACCAAACTGCTTTTATCCGTTTACACCTTTTGAAAAGTAAGACCTCATACCCTTTCTGTCAGTGTTCACAAGATACTTACTTTTTCAGCTATATATTGATACAATCATAATTGCATGCTTACTCATAATGATTCATTGTGACTCATTATGATTCATTTATATCAACTTGTCAAACAGAAATAAAAGATATTTATTGATGTCAAATATGTGTTCAGATAAAATTAAAGCATTACTATTAGCACGTGGAGAATCCGTGAGAGAACTAGCGCGCGCTATTAATGTGCCACAAGCTACGTTACAACACATTTTTTCTGGTAAAACAAAAAAACCACGCAGTGATGTTTTAGCAAAATTAGCAGAATATTTTTCTGTAAATATAACCGATATTATTGGAACGACTAGCCACCTGCTTGATAATGAGGAAATCAATGTTTATGCCTTAAAAGACTGCCATCTAGAAAATAGAACTGTGCTTAGTAAGATAGTATTTGAATTATCTGAACCAGGTAATTATATAGCTTTAGCAATAGATTCAGATGAATATGCTCCATTCCTCCCTAAAGCGTCTGTTATTATCATCAATACTTCAAAAAAAATAGAGGACAGGAATACAATTGTTTTTTTCTCTTCATTAGAATCAAAAATTTTTATAGAGCGCATCATTTTAGAGAATGGTACGATCTATATAAAAAAGAAAAGTAAGAAAAAAATGGTTGAGATTAGCTTGTTAAAAGTGCAGCCGCCACGCGATAAAATTTTAGGAGTGGTGATGGAAATAAGATATAAATTGCCAAATTAACATCCACTATATTATACAGTATTTGGGATATTTTTATATCCAAAATAAAGCTTTAAGTGTAATGACTGAAAACGAAGTAAAACTCCATATGAGAGTTGGAGTTTGTGTTGGCTTTTCTTTTAGAGTAGGCAATTCTTCATTATGATGGGCCAAGGGTTCTCTCAAGCGATATTGCGTTAAGCCATAAATAAGAAGACATTATCGCCTTTAATTATCTTAGCGACTAACTACTTATTGCCATCTTGAATGGATTAAAGTTTGTAATAAAATCATAGTAATCTACTTTATCTATATTTTTGAGATAAGCTACAACATACCAAGCCGGAATTACATAGATAAAGGCAAAAACCATTTTAAATAACCATCCATTGAATGCAATCGATAGAAGTTCCTGATAGGACATTTTCCCTAAAAACATTAAATTTATAACTATAAATGATAAAAAACCTTGACCAATTGCAGTTGAAATAAAGCTTCGGGCAATAAAAAAGCGACCCTTCGTTCTTATTTTCCACTTGGCAAGCAAATACACATTAATAAACTCCCCGCATATAGTACCTACAAGACCAGAGAAAACATATCTTAAAGTAGGGTCAAAAACATGATGATACGACTCGGCATATACAAAACCACTAGGGGACGGCATCGCAGAAACGAGTATCGTCGTAATGGAAAAGAAAAATTCTATGGCCACACCAAGCCAAATAAAAAGGCGAGGATATGAATATCCATAAACTTCACCCATGATATCTAATATCGGAAACATGAGAGGAAATACAAAAATTCCACCCGCTTCAGTAACTCCCATAAATATAACTAATCGGTTAGCGAGAGATACTGTAATCAATATGCAACCAATATAAATTGCTAGCAAAATAAATGGATATTTTGAAATTTTATTCATTTTTAATTTTTTCTCTTAACTCATTTTCTTTATCAGCATCAGCAATACCTATAAAATACCCAATTTTATAGGCTTCTTCTTTGCTTAATTGATTGATTAATTCAATTTTATCAGCGAAATCATGAAGAGGGATTTCAACTAAATTTCTTGCTCCTTTTTTTTGAATTTTGAAAATCACATTATCATTTTCTATGCGCTGTGCTACTATCGTGAATTGAGGTTGTGTTTTTTCTACTGCGGCCAAATATGTCAAGGCTCGTATGGATTTTTGATCAATTAAAGTAATAAAATTATCATCCGCTATAATTTCTTCCAAATATTTTGAAAAAACGAATCTTTCATGACTCGCTCGTAATAAAACTTTCGTTTTTCGCGTTTTTTTGCAAACAAAAATATCAGCTACTTGGTAAGCATATTTAGGTTTGATTTCATTGAATTTTTTGATTGATTGAGATAAAAAATTTAACATATAATTTCCTTTATCTGTTAATAGCTACCTTAAAACTTTAGACTATACCCGAAATATGAGACGCTTCGGGTATCTCTACGTAGCCACAGCCCCCACACTTTCCCGGCCATCTAGCAATATATCGGATGGAAATTGATTTTTTCTGTCGATATAGGCAATTTGTTCAATTTCAAATCCAGCCTGAGCTAAAGTGTAGCTCAACCCATCAATATCCATAAAGTGTATAAATGGTGGTAAAAAAGGGGCTCTATCTTTCGCATATTTCATTGGTGTATCTATTTCACCTGGAAATGGAACGTCTTTAGCTTTCCGCTCAATGAACTCAGGTAGAAAAGAAATCCAGGCTTTGATAAATGGCGTTTCCACAATGACAAATAGCTTGCCATCCGGTGCCAACCATTTTTTTATTTCTTTTAATGCCACTATTATGTCATTGCCTCTGGAAAAGTGTAACACTCGGCATATTAAAATGGCTTGAAACTTGCCTGATTCAAAACTTAATTCGTTTGGGAAGCGGCCAGGAAGCAGAATTAAATTTGCATCTATTTGTTTTTCAATAGCAGTATATTGCACAACCTGTAACTGATGTGGGTCAAGGTCATTGCAATAAACTGTCGCATTGGGAGCAGCTTCTAGTGCGGCTAATGTTGCAATGCCAAAAGCAGCGCCAATTTCTAATACTGAAAATTCTTTATTAGTCAAGGATTGTTTCTGACAAAACGCAATAAATTTTTTGGAAAAAGTATCTAAACGAGTGGTCATGTAGCCTTGTGAATTAAAAGTTTTAACAAAATGTCCTTCTTCTTCGGGCTGTGGTATTGGTCTTTTGAGAATATGTAGGTAATATTTTATACGGTTTAATTCATCAATTTGCGTTGGCTTTGTATTAATGTAATGTAAAATATTTTCTGCTAACTCAAGAGGAATGTTTTCGATTTGTGTCAATACTTCCTCATAAGAAAGTAAAAATTCAATAGTAGGTACACCATAATTTGTTTTCCATGCATTTTTACGAAAAACCAGCAAGACATCATAAACTTGGTAGTTCTCGGGTCTACTTGAATACATATAAAATATTTCAAGTGCAATCAAGGTAATCGTACTTTTATCTATTGGATGAGTAGAGCAATCATGTTGCAGTAAATGTGAAAGCTGTTGTGTAATTTTTGTAATTAATGTCGATACTCTAGCATCCATTTGGTTAAGACGAGCAGAAAGTGAAATCAGTTCTGCAATATTACTATTTTCCATGGGATTACCTATTTTAATTAATAAAAAAAATAATTTATAGCGCTATATTAACCCAATTCAATTAAGAAAACAATCATTTTATTGATCTGAATTTAAACATTTTAAGCAGGTTATGTTTTTCACTGTCTAGAGATCGCGCATTTATCCTAAAATTTGTTGAAACTAGTTGTTAAAAGCATTACCAGGAGCTATTGATTCAACGCCCAACGCTTGCTTTGAATTGACAACGTTAATTGTCATTCAATAAGTTTCACTTTAAAGCATGTAAAAATAAATCAAAAAAAGACTTGCAATATAGAAAAAATAAACTATAATGGCTATTAATTTTACGTTAATATCAAACAGTCGAATTCTTTTCGGCTAGTTTAGGAGCGCAAGAGCAGCAATGAAACGGGTACAGCCCTTGATTAATGTATCTCGGCTAGACCAACAATTCCTGCTAAATTAATCCGCTCCCAAAATTGTTCAAAACGACCTGGCGTACAAA
>JABEVJ010000070.1 GCA_013043985.1 Legionellales bacterium
GGTTCCGTATCTCAAGTCGTATGAAGCTCACGACTCTTTTCACCTTCAAGCGCGACTTTCGTACGGAATGACATCGAGCGCTCAAAAATATTTTAGAAAGTCGCGATCTCAATCGCGGAGACTATATACTCATGTGTTTTGAGTATGCGTTAAGTATAGCATGAGGTGGGTAAATTTAAAAGTGGGAAAGTGGAGCTTATTTACTCATCAAGAGGCTGAACTAAATCAGCCCAAAAGTATCAACATAACCTGGGATATTTGCCAATAGCCCGGTGGGGCTGCTGGTGCCTACATTGCCAAGTGTTTTTAAAGATATCTGAAAATAGACTTCGTTATTAAATTGTGGGGTATCCATATTATCCAGATAATTAAACTCTCGTCCGGCTACTGCTCTGAATGACCAACAACAGGCATCGTACTGAATTCCTGCAAAATAGGTTTGAGGGTAATTGTGGCTGATATTATAGTTCCAGCGTGCCAATCCCGTCCAATTACCTGCCAAAGGCCAAACAATGGAAAAATCAGTTTGATTCAGGTTGTTTTGAATGCTATTTTCAGGAATTGTTGTAGTTGTGCCATCGGGTGGAACAAAGGTGTCGCCGCCACGCAGAAAAGTGTAGCCCAAATTCAGAATATGTCTGTTATCCGTTTTATATTGAAAAAAGATATTGGCATTATTGGTCTGGCCATAATTAGGATCCCATGCAATATTAGAAGTAACATTCCAATCTTTATTGATAAAATAATTAAGTTCCCCTGCAACAGGAGAAATGTATGTGTTTGCCGGAACTTGATTATCAAGAGTGACAAGATCCAGTGTGTCGGTGTCAAGATTTACCTGACGTTGTTCAAAGTAGTAAATCTCACCTATACTGGCACGTAATTTTTCATCACCCGTTGCTTCATCAATAAAACGCGAGGTCACTGCAAGCGACACTTGGTTCGCATCACCTATTCTGTCTAAACCAGTAAATCGATTGGTTTGAAACAACTGTGAAAAGCTAAATGGCTGTATCGTGGTATCAAAAAGCGGAATATCATTTTGATTTTCATAGGGAACATAGAGATAAAAGAGACGCGGCTCTAAGGTTTGTTTGTATTCATGGCCAAAAAAGCGGGTATCTTTATCAAAAAATAAACCTGCGTCAATATCAAAAATAGGTAAAACGCGGGTAATATTGCTTGCCTCATTGGGTAGTTGATTGGTTAGATTGTACTGCGTTGCGGAGAGTTGTAAATCAGGTTTGAAAAATCCCCACACCCAATTTTTAGGGAGACTAATTTCGGGTGTCGTATTCACCCTTATGCCCTCGGGCTGAGTTCCTGCGATTGGATCTTGATCAATATAAAAATCGTCAAATTGATTGCTGATATTGAAGTTCAGGCCGTTGCTGAACGCGGGGTATTGCCCGTTCAGCGTGAGTTCGGGTAGTTCTTTATATTGATTGGCAACATAGCTTTGGTTAATGGGGTGCAGCGTTTGATAACCTTCCATCTGCCCGGTAAAATGCCAATGTTCACTGTTGAAGTAAAGGTCACCTTGATTAACGATCTGATTTTCGGTTGTCTGAGCAGGATCACTGTCAAAATCTTCAAAATAATAGTCGTCACTGACATGGTTTAGATACAAATAGCTTGACCAGTTTGCACTATAACTTCGGGTATCTTGTAGTGAGATTAAATAGCGGTTATCGCTGGCATTCTCCAGATCGCTTAATCCGGGCATAGTGGGTGCATAATTGGTAAGCGAGTCTTGCTGAAAATTGGCAAACTCTTTATCGTCGTATAAAAAACTACCATGAACATTGCCCGAACTGTCCGGTGTCAAATATCGGAAAATTCCATTCATTTGCAAACCTCTCTCGGTCATGACATCCGGCGTGATGGTTGCATCATAATTAGGCGCAATATTCCAGTAAAACGGTATCCCCAGTTCGTATCCCGAGGTTGATGAATGGCCAAAGGTAGGATAAAGAAAACCGGATTTTCGCCGCTTATCAATTGGAAATGAAAAATAGGGTGTGTACAGAACAGGAATATCGCCCAGATAGAAGAAAGCATTGTAAGCTTGACCACGGCCTGTGTTGTGATTGAGAGAAATATCCTGTGCACTTAGATGCCATGCTCGCGTGAGAGGAGGGCAAGCAGAGTAGGTGCCTTGATAAATTGTGATCACGCCATCTGCTTGACGATTGACTGTTTTGGCTATTCCCCAACTATTCACATCCGTATTAACTAAAGGCTTTCCTTCGGGATATTCTAGGGTATCAACAAAATTGTTGCCGTAGGTCATGCGATAGATAACATCACTTAATGTGCCTGTTTTGTCCAGCAGGTTGAAATGCCCTTGGTTAGCAATAGCTAAATTACCCGGTTCGCGTAATATAACTTGGCCGTATACATCAATAGACTCCGGTTTTAAAGTCTGCTGGTTTCGGTTGATATAAGCTAAATCAGAGTCAATGCTGCGGTTAGGCTGCGTAATAACAACATGGCCTGCTAATTTGGATGTATCGGTTTGCGATAACAGCGATTGATCAGCTGAAATTTTGAGTGGAGGCTGTTTTTGGGCTGGATTTTCATTTGGCACAGCATAGTTCAGGTTGGGTTCAACATAATAGCCATGACAGATTAAGTTTGAGTTAGGCTTGCTGACCCAACCCAATAAATTTGCTATCTCGGTGCGCGGCATCTTGGTAGGTGATAATTTGGGAACCGTCGATGGTGCTTCTCTAACACCGTGTACTATCGGCCGATCTTCTGCTGTAGGTACTTCTGTTGAAGGTGCGCTGGTGCTGGTTGGTAACTGGGTCGTTGTTGCTTCATTCAGTGATTCATAAGTTGAAACAGGTGTTGACATGAGCCCTGTGCTATCAGGAGCAATACTAGCGAGTAGTAACTGAGCATTTTTTTGGGCAGAGAGCGCAGTTCCCGAAGCGGTGGACTCTGGCAGGCATTGTGCGCTATCCATTTCTCCAGCCGTTACCGCGACAGGTAACAGGAGTAAGCTACTCAAAGAGAAATAACGCAAATACCACACAAATCCAGACACAATCACTCCGAATGCAAAATTTAGAGCGTCTATAGTATCGAAGAAGTACATTTTTTGCTAGAATATTCGAAAAATTTATTGGAAAAAATGACTTATGTTGGATTTACGATTACAAGAAGGGTTGGCTTGGCTGAGTAATCAATTACGCCTGCCGATTGATGATGTTAAACCGCTTGCGGGTGATGCGAGCTTTCGACGTTATTTTAGAGTTTATTTACCGGATATTTCTTATATTCTCATGGATGTACCGCCCTCTCATGAAGATTGTCGTTCTTATATTGCTATTGACCAGCAACTATTAAAAAGCGGAATTCGTGCTCCGAACATTGTTGCTGAAAATCTCACTCACGGATTTTTATTATTGGAAGATTTCGGGGATTGTTTATTTTTGAAAGGCGTGAATAGCGATAATGTGGATGTTTTATACAAAAAAGCCTTGAACACCTTAATTAGTATTCAAAAAATATCTACAATTTCAGGTTACAAATTACCCTTATTTGATGCCAATATGATGATTCGCGAGATGATGCTATTCCAGGATTGGTATATTGAAGCTTACTTAATGCGCTCATTAGAACCCTCTGAAAAAGAGCTATTAACCAATACCTTTAAGACAATTGCAAAAAAAATTGAAACATTTCAATATACTCTTGTTCATCGAGATTATCATTCACGCAATCTAATGGTGCTGAAATCAGGTGAGTTGGGTGTTCTTGATTTCCAAGATGCGGTATCAGGTCCCTTGGTTTATGATGCACTTTCTTTATTAAAAGATTGTTATGTGGCCTGGCCGCGTGATAAAGTACTCGACTTGCTCGGTTACTATCATAGCCAGCTTCGGGCAAACGGGATAATCCATGGGGAGTCCTTTACTGATTTTGTCATGGAGTTTGATTGGATGGGCATTCAGCGGCATCTAAAAGTGATTGGTATTTTCTCACGTCTTAATTTGCGTGATCACAAACCAGCGTACTTAAAAGATATTCCGCTCTCAATGCAGTACTTACTTGAAGGTCTGAATCAATTTGAAGCATTAAATGACTTTAGAGTATGGTTGAAAAATGTTACAATGGGCAAAGTGATCACAGTTTGCAAACTATGATTGATGAATACTGAAAAAAACCTCTTTTAAAAAATGGAGTAAGATTTAAATATGAAAGCAATGATTTTGGCTGCTGGCCGTGGTGTAAGAATGCGTCCCCTGACTGACTCTCTTCCTAAGCCCCTCATTCGAATTCATGGTAAACCCTTAATTCAATATCATATTGAGGCATTAGCAGCAGCAGGGGTGACAGAAATCGTGATTAATGTTAGTCATATGGCTGGCCGCATTAAGGGTTACTTGGAAGATGGCAAGCGATTTGGCGTTAATATTCAGTACTCTTTTGAAAAGCATCCTCTTGAGATGGCTGGTGGGATTATTCAAGCCTTACCTTTACTGGGTGATCAACCTTTCATTGTAATCAGTGCGGATATCTGGACAGATTATCAATATAGTCATTTACCTCATCAGCCAGAAAAAATGGCTCATCTAGTCTTAGTCAACAATCCTGAAGAAAATCCTGCTGGTGATTTTAGCTTAGTAGGCGGAGTGGTTACGGAGCCCAATCAGGATGCTTATACATTTGGTGGAATTGGTGTATACCGACCAGAACTCTTTCATGGATTGGAACAGAGTGTCATGACGATTGGGCCAATTTTACGTGAAGCTATCCCCAAGCATTTGGTGACGGGAGAGATTTTTGCAGGACGTTGGCACAATGTTGGTAATTTGCAACAAGTTAAGGCATTGAATGCTGCTTATGTTTAGGTGAAGAAGCCTGAGGGGTGAACGCTTAGTTACCCCTCAGTCAGCCTGGCAAGCACAAACGTTTGTTAAGGCTCATCTCATGCTCAGAAAACGGTTAAATAATCGCCTATTTTACAGTCTGTTGGGTATATAGTCTCCGCGATCTCAATCGCGAAGACTATATCTTGAAGCGAAGTAAATCACCAGGTTGACAATCCAGTACCTGACAAATTGCATTTAAGGTTTCAAATCGAATTGCTTTTGCCCGTCCATTTTTCAAAATAGATAAATTTTGAATCGTGATGCCGACTAGGGTCTGTTGACAATTGGTTCTTTGAAGCGAAAAAAGAGAGAATCGAGGAAAAATTGGTTCTTGTTTGAGGCGAATAGCAAGCTATTTAACGA
>JABEVJ010000071.1 GCA_013043985.1 Legionellales bacterium
AACTGCACAATATGAATAACTATTGCTTGTTTTAATTATTGCATAGGACGAAAAATAGCTGCGTCATAAATCTCGCGATCTCAATCGCGGAGACTATATGTCGGACTTAACACTTAAATTAAATAAGTGTTAAGTCATTATATCCATTTAAAGAATAAAGTAAATATGCAATTAAATATTTATTGGCTGTTTACAAAATTAAATGCTTGCGGGACAAATCCCTGTATCCAATTTGAACATGTTTCAAAATGAGGAATTAATAAGGATGATTTCCAAGGTTGCTCGTTAGGAATGGATGTGTAACTTGCTAGCAGAATCAAGATCGAAACGATAAGCACTCCTCTGGCACCGCCAAGGGCAACGCCTAGCACTCGGTCAGTGCTCGATAAGCCTGTTTTTTCTACCAGTGATGAGATTAGATAATTAACAATAGCTCCAATAATCAGGGTACCAATGAATAAAATCACGCTGCCTATAATCAAACGACTGGTTTGTGATGATACATGATTTTGAAAGAGATCACCTAAAGTATTGCCAAAATTAAACGCTACTAAAAAAGCAGCTACCCAGGTAATCAAAGAAAGCGTTTCCCTCACAAATCCTCGAATCAGACTGATAAAAACAGAAAAGGCAATAAGTGCAATAATAAGGTAATCAACCCACGAGAGTGAGGCTAAGGTAACTGTTGCCTGTGGTTGTGTCATTTATAGTCTCCATTTACTCTTTAAAACTTCCGCAACTGTATAAAACGATCCAAATACGAGAATACAGTCTCTTTCACCGCAAGACAATAAGGCCTGGCTATATGCTTCCGTTATCGTATCAAAAACATGAATATTCACGTCGCCGCCCTGCTGAACCTGATTATATAAATCATCAGGTTCGCACCTTCTCAACGTAGATACAGGTGCAATATACCATTTCGTAATTTGTTTTGACACTGCCCGCACGATATTAACGATATCTTTGTCTGTTAATGCACTAAAAACAGCCAAAATGTTATTGTATGAGCTCAATTTTATTTGTATTTGCTCTGATAACATACGTGCAGCAGCTGGGTTATGGGCAACATCGACAATAACAGTAGGGTTTTCTCTAATGCATTCAAAACGCCCCTCAACTTTTACTTCAGAAATCGCTAGATTGATCTCCAGAGGGTTGACTGGAAAGTGTTTGGAAAGGCAATGGTAAGCCATCAGCGCTGTTGAAATATTTTGAAACGCTAATTGGGGTGTGGGCAAATAAAATACAGCCTCGCTGGAATGCTCGTTCATAAAAAACCAACGCCCGTTTTTTCCATTCTGGTCAGGTTCATAATAAAAATCCCTGCCTTGGCAATAAAGTTGACATTCTTGAGATGCGGCCACTGTCAGAAGGCTCGCTGGAGGATTAAAATCACCACATATTGCAATTTTTTTATGTTTAAAGATCCCTGCTTTTTCAAATGCAATTTTTTCACGTGTATCTCCTAGCCATTCCGTATGATCAAAATCAATACTCGTCACGATTGCAACATCAGAATCAATAATATTAACGGCGTCCAACCGACCACCTAAACCAACCTCAAGCAAGACAATGTCTAAATCCATTTGTTTGAATAGAAGCAATCCTGCCAATGTGGTGTACTCAAAAAAAGTAAGCGTCACCTCACCACGATGATCCTCTATTTGTTTGAATGCACTAAGGAGAACTTGATCGCTTACCTGTTGTCCGTTAATCCTGATTCGTTCGTTAAAACGAAGCAGATGAGGAGATGTATATGCTCCTACGCGGTAGCCGCCCCTCAGATAAATCGCCTCCAATGCGGCAACCGTTGAGCCCTTACCGTTTGTTCCGCCAACGGTGATGACCGGGCAAGGAAGAGAGTTAAGCGCAAGACGCGTTGCAACTTGCTTAATTCGTTCCAGACTTAAATCAATATTTTTCAGATGCAGAGTCTCAAGCCACTCCAGCCATAATCCAAGATCGTCTGTTTTCGGCGGATTATTTATCATAATATGATTTAAAATCCCAGTTTGCCTAATAGGCGTGCAACCGTAGCAGACATTTCTCGTCTGTCAATAATCATATCAATTGCCCCTTTCTCAAGTAGAAATTCACTACGTTGAAAGCCCTCAGGTAAAATTTGCCTTACGGTCTGCTCGATAACACGAGGACCTGCAAATCCAATTAAAGCCTTCGGCTCAGCAATATTAAAATCACCCAGCATCGCGAGGCTTGCTGAAACGCCACCCATTGTTGGATCCGTTAAAATAGAAATATAAGGTAGATTTTCCGAAGCCAACTTCTTTAACGCTGCACTTGTTTTTGCCATTTGAAAAAGTGAAAGCAACGCCTCTTGCATTCTTGCCCCGCCACTTGCAGAAAAACAAATAAAAGGTGCTTTCAACTCAATGGCTGTTTCAACTCCCTGAACAAATTTTTCACCAACAACCGTTCCCATTGAACCTCCGATAAAATCGTATTCAAAGGCGGCTACAACCACCGGTTTGCTCTTCAATGTGCCTGATATCACAACCAGCGCATCATTTTCATTCGTTGCTTTTTGTGCATGAGATAAGCGATCTTTATATTTTTTAGTGTCCTTGAATTTGAGCCTATCAACTGGCTGCAGATCAGCAGCTACTTCATGTTGAATACCTTTATCTAAAAAACCTTCAATCCTGCTGCGGGCATTGATTCGAAAATGATATAAACATTTCGGACAAACAGACAAATTTCGTTCTAATTCAGGTAAATACAAAACAGCTGTACATTCAGGACACTTAGACCAAACCCCATCTGGAATAGCCCGCCTTTGGGTCGATGATGTGCGAATTTTAGCCGGTAACAATTTTACAAACCAACTCATATTGAGTTCCTTATACTAGGGTATAGGCGATTATACTCGCCACGATTGCAGACAGGAAAGAGCCAACCAGAACTCCTAGCCTGACCATTTCAATATACTGTACAGATAATCCGTCATAGGCTAATGTGCCTATAAATAAGCTCATCGTAAAACCAATCCCTGCCAGAATAGCAACTACATAAAGGTGACGCCAGGTTGCATGGAGCGGTAAACTTGCCCATTTCAATTTCACAGCAATCCAGCAACTGGTAAAAACCCCAACCTGTTTACCAATAAAAAGCCCAAGAATCGTTCCCAACGGCACTGATTCCGTAAATGAGCTCAATGCAACTGTATTTAAAGGAACACCTGCATTAGCAAAAGCAAACAAAGGCAAGATGAAATAATTCACCCAAGGTAATAACTTAAGTTCAATATGGTGAGAAGGCATTGACTGAGGATTGTCGCGATCTCTCAATGGGTAGGCAAATGCGAGTATGACACCTGTCAAGGTCGCATGAACGCCAGATTGGAGAACACAAAACCACATGATTACACCGACTAACAGATAAGGACCAAAACGCACTACGTTCAAATAGTTGAGCAAGAAAAGAATAACGACACAGCAAGCTGCTAGAGCTAAAGCTACCCAGGATAATTCGTTAGAGTAAAAAAGGGCAATAATAACAATGGCACCGAGATCGTCAATAATCGCTAAGGCCGTTAAAAAAATTTTTAGTGATGCTGGAATACGTTTTGAAAGCAGGCAAAGTACACCTAAAGCAAAAGCAATATCAGTTGCACTTGGAATTGCCCAGCCGCGCAGAGCAACTGGCTGATGCCAATTAATAGCAACAAAAATAAGACTGGGTACCAGCATCCCACCAAATGCAGCAATTATGGGCAAAATCGCTTTATTGAAAGAGTTTAACTCCCCCTCCAATAATTCTCTTTTAATTTCAATCCCTACCAACAGGAAAAAGATCGTCATCAACCCATCGTTAATCCACATTAACATTGGCTTCGATAAGATATATGACCCAACATGAAACCCCATCTTGAGTGACAATGCATGCACATAGAATGATTCAAGTGGCGAATTAACTGTTATTAACGCAAGTAAAGCTAATGCAATAAGCACAAGACTGCCAAAATAGGATTGATCGATAAAGCGCTGAATATAACGAATCATTCAGTAGACCTCTTGCGTAACCGCATTTCTGCGTCAAATGATGTCGTCGCTCCGGTGCTCGCCTCCTCACATACTGACGTGTATGCTGCGGATCCGTGCTCCGTAAGCTCCTCGTCCTTTTTAGCAGAAACGGGTTCTGCAAGAGGTCTAATATTGTCCCAAAGATGAGGATTTTTTGCTTTTTTGCGAATTGTCTCCACTCTTGTGTTATGGAGAGCCAACTCACTCTCAGAGGGCTTAATAATATGAAACTCCCCTTGATTTTGCACTAACTGGTTCTCATGCCTCAATTGCTGCCCTGTGCCCTGTGCTGAGCCGCCCTGTTCTTGTGATCCAAAAAGCTCAGTTTGTCCGCCTGTCATGGCAAGATAAAGTTGGGCTAATAAATCAGCATCCACTAATGCACCATGTAAATCTCGATGCGAATTATCAACATCATAACGTTTACATAAGGCATCCAGCGAGTTTTTTTGTCCTGGATGCCGTTTTCGAGCCATGTCGAGCGTATCAACAATGCTGCAAAAGCGTTCAAGTGTAGGCGATTTTTTATCTACTAGTTTGAATTCATGATTTAAAAATCCGACATCAAAAGCGGCATTATGAATAATCAGTTGAGCACCATCAACATAATTTTTGAAAGAAGCCATAATCTCATGAAAAACAGGTTTGTCTGCCAAAAACGTATTACTCAGACCATGTACTCGCCTAGCGCCTGCATCGATTTCCCGCTCTGGATTAATATAAACATGAAAATTATTACCTGTCAGACGACGATTGATCATTTCTACACAACCAATTTCAATAATTTTATGTCCTTTGCTTGGCTCAAGCCCCGTCGTTTCGGTATCCAGCGCAATCTGCCGCAGTTTCATCCTTTTTTGTCCTTTTTGAGTAACTCATCTATCGCATCATTAGCCAGTTTATCGGCTAATTCATTTTCTGGGTGCCCACTATGGCCTTTAACCCAATGCCAGCTAATTGTATGTAACTGAAGCAAACTATCAAGCTTCTGCCATAAATCTTGATTTTTGACAGGTTGTTTATCCGCCGTTTGCCAATGCCGAACTTTCCAGCGCGGCATCCACTCTAACACGCCTTTTCGCACATATTGTGAATCTGTCGTAAGAGAAACGATACTCGTTTTGGTCAACGCACTTAAGCCTGCAATCGCAGCAGATAACTCCATGCGATTGTTGGTTGTGTGCGCCTCAGCACCTTTTAAATGTTTTTCATGCTCATTGTAGCGTAATACTGCACCCCAGCCACCCGGTCCAGGATTGCCACGGCAGGCGCCATCAGTGTATATTTCAACTACCTTCCCAACAATCCCCATATTATACCCATCCAACCTTCGTTTCACAAAACTCATCACGTAGACTTTTCTCAGGAACGACAATCCAGCCCGGAATTTTTTTTCGGGCAAGTATAACATAGACAGCACCAAATGTTGGCCATAAAAGTGGCCCCAATATGTCAAGCAAAGAATGTTCTTTTAGCCATGCAGCATTACCTTCTCCTACTCCCTGATAGCATCCTATATGCGTACCATCTATAACACAGTTATTTTGTAGCAATTTATTTTCTATAGAATGAATTGAAAGAAATTGTTGCAGCCAGGGAAAATACGAATATTTTGATTTGAGATGCTGATAACCATGTTGTATCCCCCACAGGCTCTTGCGATTGATGCCAGTAATTATCATAAATCCCCCTGGTTTTAACACGTCACAGGCCTCTGCCAGAAGCGCTCGGGGTTCCTGGACACATTCGAGACTGTGAGGTAATAAAATAACATCGAGGCTATCCGGCAGAAATGGCAAATAAAAGGGATGAGCCACACAAGTACTGCCATCTGCATTAGCGCCTATCTCAGAACTAAGATAAATTTTATGTTTAATCGGCGAAGCATCTAACCATTCTGATTTTCTTGGACCACCAATTTGAAGTAGTTCGGAACCAAAACAATCCGGCAAAAAACGAGCAATCTGAGCACATTCATAAGCAACCAGCTGCTTGCCTTGCTCAGTTTCAAACCAGTCAGACAGTGTTGTTAAAGTCGTTGAGTCATTCAAATAAAAAGCACTCCTCGGCAACTATACGCAAACAACTTCAAAATGCGATGGGTATATACCCGAAATTCCAATAGCAAGACTATAACAGATTTCCCCAGTCTGTGGTATGCTCTATATTTACTCTGATTATTCTGAGGATGAACTTTTTTTATGCGATGGTACCGACTAATCTCTCTATTTATGATACTTCTAACCACTGCGACCGTCGGTCTTGCAGGGTCAACAACTGAAAAAAAAGTCGATAATACCTCTCAAAAAACGTTGCAATTAACGAAAAAAAAACTATATCACCAATATACCCCAATTACTCAAAACATGTGGACGATTATCGCAAGTAACTTTTCTTTATCTCATAAAGTCGATAATGATGATGTTCAAAAACAGATTAAATGGTTCCAAAATCACCCTCAATACTTCACTCGAATTGCAACTCAAGGCCAGCCTTATGTTCAATATATTTATGAGCAAGTCAAAACACGCGGGTTACCGGGTGAACTGGTTTTATTACCGATGATAGAAAGTGCCTATGATCCTTTTGCTTACTCTTGGGTAGGTGCGGCTGGTTTATGGCAAATGATGCCCGCCACCGGAGCAAATTTCGGTCTGAAACAAGATTGGTGGTATGATGGGCGAAAAGATATTATTAGCTCAACCAAGGCGGCACTTGACTATCTGAGTTATCTGCAAACCTTCTTTAATGGAAATTGGGCTCTGGCCATTGCAGCCTACAATTCCGGCGAAGGCACGGTGCAAAATGCAGTCAATAAAAATGCTCAAAAAGGCTTGAAGACTAATTTTGAATCGTTAAACCTGCCTGCTGAAACAGAAAGTTACGTACCACGACTGTTCGCATTAGCCGCTATTATCGACAATCCATCGAAATACCATGTTGTCTTACCCACGCTAAAGAGTGGAAGTTATTTTAGTGTGGTTGCACTCAAAAAGCAGATTGATTTATCACAAGCAGCCAAATTAGCGAACATAAAACTTAGCTTGCTTTATCAACTTAACCCAGGATATAGCCGATGGGCAACTGACCCCAAAGGCCCTTACCGCATCGTCCTGCCAATTAATGCGGTTTCTACTTTCGAAGAAGCCTATGCTGCACAATTTGGTGAACAAAATTTAGTAGGCTCCACACAACAAACAGCCCAAGCAGTGTTGAGCAATACGATGGGGCGGACGCCAATTCATCATATTGAACAATCCATTGTAAAAGCGACACCCACTAACCTGGCAAAAGCAACAACGCCAGCAGCAAGTGTTAATACAATCACGCCTGCCAGTCCAGCAACTCAACCAAAACCCATACAAACCCCGCCTATCCCAAACACCAGCACTAAAAACACAACCGCACCTGCTCCCTCTAAAACATCCTCACCAACCAATAAAAAAGTTATTATTCCATTGGGAAGTGCAACTACCGTAACCTACAAAGTTAAAACAGGCGACACTCTTTGGAGTATTGCCAAACATTTTAATGTCACAATAGGACAATTACGCACATGGAATAAGTTAAGTGAACGACAAAAAGTCCAGATAGGACAAACGCTCAATATTGAACAGGTTAAGCAAGCACCATGAATTCTACTGAATCTTTAAGCCCACTTGAACGGCACACCCCAATGATGCAGCAATATCTTCGCATTAAAGCTGAATTTCCGCAGATGCTTTTGCTTTATCGCATGGGTGATTTTTATGAATTATTTTTTGACGATGCACTTCGGGCATCAGATTTATTAGACATCAGTCTGACTCATCGCGGACAAAGTGGTGGAAAGCCTATCCCCATGGCGGGTGTTCCATTTCATGCGATAGAAAACTATCTCACCAAACTGGTTAAACTGGGCGAATCTGTTGCAATCTGTGAGCAAATTGGCGATCCCGCCTTAAGTAAGGGTCCTGTTGAGCGTAAAGTTGTCCGCATTATTACGCCAGGCACCATCAGTGATGAGGCATTGCTAGAAGAAACCACAGACAATCTTCTTGTCAGCATTCACATCAAGCAAAAAACGATTGGTTTGGCCGCATTGGATATAACAAGTGGTCGATTTATCATTTCGCAATTAACCCGCTATTCTCAGCTGCAACATGAGCTTGCAAGGCTGCGTCCTTCTGAAATTGTTGTCAGTGACCATCCCTCTATGAGAGCACTTGAGTTGCTAAAACCCTATCCCTGTGTGCGTTACCGCCCCACCTGGGAATTTGAGCCTAACTTCACTGAAAACTTACTTAAAGAACACTTTAAAGTGAGCTCACTCAGTATTTTTGAGTGCGATACCTTACCTGTCGGATTGATGGCTGCTGGTGGTCTGTTAAATTACGTACGCGAAACCCAGCGCACCGCTCTCCCCCATATTCATAAACTGCAGACAATGGCATTAGACAGTACTATCAATCTTGATGCAACTACGCGTCGCAACCTTGAAATTGATCTCAATATTCGCGGCACAAAAACCCATACCTTGATTGAAGTAATGGATGAGACAAAAACACCAATGGGGAAGCGTTTATTGAAACGCTGGCTGCATCAACCCTTGCGTGATCATGTCATCATACGAGCACGGCAAGCCGCCATTACTGAATCCATAAAAGATAATACTCATCTCATGCTGCATGAACATTTGAAGGGTTTAGGCGACAGTGAACGCATTCTTGCCCGAGTGGCATTAAAATCAGCACGACCTCGTGATTTGGTTCGATTGCGTGAAACATTAAGGCGTTTGCCTGAAATAAAAGAGGAATTAGCAAAAAAACAAAGCTCTCGCTGGGAGGCTTTAAATCATCAGCTTCATCTTTTCACCGATCTGACCGCACTTCTCAATATCGCCATTATTGATAGCCCGCCCGTTTGGATCCGGGATGGCGGTGTGATTGCAGATGGTTACCACGCCGAGCTGGATGAATTACGGACACTGGCAAACCATGCCGAGCAATATCTGCTTGATCTAGAGACTCGTGAAAAGCAACGTACGCAAATTAGTACCCTTAAAGTAAACTATAACAAAATTCATGGTTTCTATATTGAAATCAGTCGGGGTCAGGCTCATTTAGCACCACCTGATTATCAGCGGCGCCAAACGCTAAAAAATGCAGAACGCTTTATTATACCCGAGTTGAAAGCCTTTGAAGATAAAGCACTGAGTGCGCAAAGCAAAGCACTCACATTGGAAAAAGAGCTGTATGACAATTTATTGGAGACAATAACACTTGAGCTGGTTCCCTTACTGGAAACCGTTGAAGCTTTGGCGGAAATTGATGTATTGGCAAACTTAGCTGAACGAGCATTGACACTTTCTTTGACTTGCCCGGAACTCACAGATGAAAAACGCATATCGATTCAAAAAGGCCGTCACATTGTCATTGAGCAGGTAAATAAAACTCCTTTTGTTTCCAATGATACGGAATTGTCACCTGAGCGGCAAATGTTAATTATTACTGGTCCTAATATGGGAGGAAAATCGACCTATATGCGACAGATAGCCCTGATTGTCCTGTTGGCACATATCGGGAGTTTTGTTCCCGCTGAATCGGCATTAATAGGCTCTATTGACCGCATCTTTACTCGAATTGGTGCCAGTGACGATCTGACCAGTGGCCGTTCAACTTTCATGGTTGAAATGACGGAAACCGCTCATATTCTGCAGCAAGCAACTTCAAATAGTTTGATTTTGCTGGATGAAATTGGCCGGGGAACCAGTACTTATGATGGTTTAGCGATTGCCTGGGCGACCGCCGCTCATCTTGCCAGTCAAATTGGCGCATTTACCTTATTTGCCACGCATTATGCCGAACTTACCCAGATGACGGAGCATGATGAAAAGATTGTCAATATTCATTTTGACGCCATCGAAAATCACGACGACATTGTATTCCTTCATCATGTTAAAGAGGGAGCAGCAAGTCAAAGTTTTGGCATTCAGGTTGCCAAGCTGGCTGGACTTCCTCTTGCAGTGATAGAGCAAGCCAAAGCAAAATTGGCAACCCTGGAAAACGAGCTAGCTCACAGACCTGCACCACCACAAATTAAACAACTGCAATCTGAAAAAACTTATCCGGCAAAACCTCATCCAGCACTCTTGCTCTTAGAAACAATTGAACCAGATATGCTCAGTGCTCGCGAAGCCCTGGATATCATTTATCAATTAAAGGCTGCCTTATGAATCAAGCTGATCCTTTTTTTGAATATGAACAAAAAATCTGCCCGCGAGGTTCGACGCTTTATTACAGCTTATTATTTGTCGATGAAGAAAAAAAACGCTCTCTTGTGGCTTTGTATGCTCTTCATCATGAATTTACTCAAATTACCGAACACTATCATGAAAAAAATTTAGCTCAAATCAAATTACAATGGTGGCAACAGGAATGCCAGCGCATGTTTGAAGGGAAAGCCCAACATCCGATTGCCATTGCCTTGCAAACAGCCGTGAGCGCACATGAGTTACCCCCTGCGCTCTTTCAAGAATGGGTCGATGGGGCTTTATTAAAGCTGGATATTGATCATTGCTGCACAGAAAGCGACCTGCTTTTTTTCTGTTATCGTGAATATGGTATTTTGGCTATTTTGTCGGCTTATTTACTGGGCTTTAAACAACATAGTTCGTTAAAAGGCGTACAGGAATTAGCACAGAGCATTGCATTGACGCAAGTATTAAAAAAATTTAGTTATCATCTGCGAAGAGACTGGTGTTTTTTACCGCTTGATTGGCTTACTCAACAAAATTTAACTGTTACCGATTTACAGCCACTCACATTGACTCCAGCATTAACAGCGGTTTTTAAACAGGCATCTGATTTAGCTGAGCAGAAATTTCAACAAGGGTGTAAAGACATATATACTGATGATAAAAAGACATTATCGCCGTTGTTTATTTGGGCAGCAATTAACAATAAAACACGCGTTGAAATGGAAAAAGAAGGTTTTAATATATTGACGCAGCAAATTGATCTGACGCCATTGAGGAAATTGTTTATCGCTATTCGTTGGTATTATTTTCCGTTTCTTGTGAGATCAAATTCCATAAAGTAGAAAATTTTACCCAGCCTTTTTCAACTGCTTTATTAAAAGTTGCTTGTTTAGAGCTGCATTCCCATTTATCTTTGATATTATTGAGGTGGAAAATTACTGTTCTTTCACTGATATGGAGCATGGAGGCAGTAACTTTTCTAGACATCCCTTGCAAAAAATAATAGATCACTTCCATTTCTCTATCAGATAACTCTGATTGAAATTGGGGAAACAATGATTTCAGGTTTGCTCTTACTTTAAACTTATTCTCAAAAAGGGCTTTTTTTGACAGAGCTTCATCCATCAATTGCTTGGGTGTTAAAAGTTGCGTGAATCCAAGGATACCATAAGTATGGCCAGACTCATCTTTTAATGGAAATTTCTGTGCCAAACCCAAAAGTGGGGTACCGATTGTTGTGCAGCAAGGATCCAACTGGTAATACACATTCCCACGGATGGCCTCCTCGTCATGAGCATTATAATACTCAGCATATTGTGAGTAATACATTTCTGAATCTGAAAGATGGATAACTTCATCTTCCCGTAAATTCAGGTCATTTAAACCAGCTTGATTAATATATAAAAATCTAAAATCTTGATCCTTAATGTAAACAGCATTTGGTGAAAATTCAAATATATTTTTCATCTGTAAGATTAGAGATTGTGGTATCATTTGCTTCTTGATTCACTTATGTTATTCATAGCACTTACATGTGATTAAGATTAGATTATATTGGAGTACTCTTATCGTATTATTAAATGCGAAGGAATAACAGTAAATTTGGGTAAACCCTCGTCATTGCGAGGAGTTTACTTTGAGCAATCCAGAATGTTCATAAGTGTCAATTCATTGATTTTACGCTCTTTCTACTGGATTGCTTCGTCGCTGCGCTTCCTCGCAATGACGAGCGTTTTTAAGCTTCAGTGCTAAAATCTTAATTACTTGATAGCAGCTAACCTATTAAAAATCCACGACTTTTTATCAATTTATGTGTCGATACCTCAGGGTA
>JABEVJ010000072.1 GCA_013043985.1 Legionellales bacterium
ATGTTGAATAGCATATCGCGCGTACGGCAGAAAATAAGGCGAGGTCGTCATTACCCTCGCTGTTCTAGAAAACCGTATAATCGATGGAAAAGCAGTAATGTGTCAAAAATTGCAAAGGCTGAAGCTTAACCGAATGCCATTGTCTTCCACAGAACCCGTAAAAGAAAAATAAACCAACATGACTTTAAATGTCATGGTGGTGGAAAGAAAATTAATGGCAGGCTATATTCAGATGCAGCCGCTACAATCCTTGATATTGCAGATACTGCCTTAAGAAATAAAAAATTATCAATTAATGGTTATTGTAAGGTTATGGGTAAGATAAAAAATAAATTAATTGCAATCCATTGGGGAACATACCCGAAGCGTTTCATATTTAGGGTTTCTTATTCATTTATAATCTCATCAATAAGCTGTTTTTGCTTCAAAGCCTCTGTACACATTTTATCGTCTAAAGCCGCCAGCGTAATCATCGCCTTCCATAAAGCCCACCCGCGAGCGCGAGCCCATGTGTCCTCATCTAATGCCACATGCAACTTGAAAATTTTACGACTTTCTCCTGTCAGAAATGTCCACGCTATTACCAAATCACATGCAGGATCGCCTATGCCCATGCATCCGAAATCAATAACTGCAGTCAATCGATTTTTGTTTACAAGGATATTCCCACTACTAAAATCGCCATGAACCCATAATGGATTTTTACTCCATGTGGAATTTATTGCTTTTTCCCAAACAGCTGTTGCTACATTAACATCAATTACGCCTTGTAACTGTGCAATGGCTGTTCTTGTACCATCATCATAGACCAAGGGATGTGCACCGCGATAATAATTATGAAGTCCAGGTAATGGAGCATCTGTAACGTTTAACTTGTGCAGTTCATTTAAAAATTGAGCAAGCTGTAAAGCAATTCGTGGTAAATCCAATCCATCAATGGGAATAGCGTTTGCACTTTTCCCTTCAATCCACTGATATATTGACCAATTCAGTGGGTAATTTTTTGATGGTTGTCCTAGTGCAAGAGGCTTAGGAATAGGGAACGACACATGAGGTGCTAATAGTGGTAGCCATTTATGTTCTTTTTGAACTTGTAATGCATATTCAGCCGCACTGGGTAATCGTATCGACATTTCTTCGCCTAAACGAAAAGTTTTATTATCCCAGCCTCCTGGCTCAATCGTTTTAATCGGTAAATGAGCCCATTGTGGAAATTGCTCTTCAATAAGCTCAATTACCAATGAGACAGGAATATCCAATTTATCAGGTGGTTGAGTGAGAGATGCAGATGAAGGCATGATTTCATTATTATTGTCTGGCATATTAACTCCCTAAAAAAAGGTTTCAAGAAATCGGCGATCAAATTATTCATATTTTACTTGATCTTCGATATCAATTTTTCTATTTGGTTTTTCTCGCATCATCAAGACCAATTGCACTGGATTGCCTAATGTGTCTTTGGTAAAGATTTCCTTATACCGTTTAAATAAGCATTTTTCAAATAATTTTTGTGATATTTGATTCCGAACATCGGGATCAGCAAAGCAATAATCGTAGTGAGGCCAAATATACTTGGTCAAAAATTGATTGAGCATTTTGCTTCCTAAACCTTGATGCAGGTAAGCCGTTTCACCAATAAATAAATCAATACCCGCAGCAGATTGAGCTGTCTGCAAAGGTAAATCCTGATCAGGCCAAGGATAATCGATAATGCTGACAAATTGCAGATACCCTATCGGTTTTTTATCTGTATAAGCTAAAAAACCCTGCACAGGTTGAGTTTGTTGTATATAGGGCAAAAGCTTATTTTTTACCTCATCCAATGTCCAATCACGAAGCGAATAAAAGGCTTGTACATGCGGTTGGTTAAACCAATGATACATCAACTTCAAATGCACCTCTTGCAGTGCAATAAACTCTATTTCATTAAGCATTCTTTAATTAAAATCCTTACGTAAAAAATACATAGTTGATTCATTCAGGTAGCCTGTTCGTTTGTGTTCAATGTAATACCCAATTTTTGATAAAACCCCAAGCCTTCCCAGTCTATCGTATTGACGGTAGCAAACAAGACATTTTTTTCTTTGCCCCATTGCTCTGCCGAATGCATTAACTGCGTTCCCCGCCCTTGATGGCGAAGGCACAACAAATCAATGTATAAACATCCATAATAAGGTACACCAGTACAACCACCCCAGATTTTACCCTGATCATCACAAATAAAAATAGAAAAAAATACCATGGGTGGCAGGTTTTTCTTTAATTGAGCATCGGTGTTAAAACCATGGATTGATACTTGACTGTCTTCTTGTTTGGCTTGAGATTCAAATTGAATTTTATAGGTCATGTGGAAACCTCAATGTGTATCTTTTCGATGGATGAGTGTTTCAATCATTCCACTACACTTCTAAACGAATTATTGTTATCTGATTCAAGCCACTTCGGTATTAAATCGCGCAGAGGTTCTGCTCTAAAATCTATTTCGGTTAATTTGTTCAATGGCATCCAGAGTAACTCTATATGGGCTTCAAGCTGTGCGATTTTATGATTGCTTTTTAAAGCATCTGATTCGGCCTCAAAAATGAAATTATATTCGTGGTTATGGCAGATACTACTGTGTTCAGGTTCGAAGCTATATTCTAGGCATCCTAAAAATCGCTTGATTTTGAATGTAGCACCAGTTTCTTCCATTAATTCACGAAGGAGTGATGTTTCAACTGATTCGCCATGTTCAACATGTCCTCCCGGCAAGAAATAAAAACTGATAGGCAGGTCAAGTGTTTTGCAAAGCAAAATGTGGTTTTGATCTATACCCATCGCACTTCGGCTTAAAACGTGAATATCATTCTTACTCATACGCCTCCTCCATCAATCACGGTTCCTTGGTGATAGAGGATCTTCCAACGGCCATTTACTTTCCGCCAAATTATGGATCTTCTTGTATGTCTTGAGTGATTTTGAATTAAGTTGTATGTTAACAGGTAATTATCAGGTGCTATTTGAGTGACCTTAAAATCTGATGTTTCCCAAATATCTTGATAATTTTGGTCATTATAGCGCTCAAGTAAAGTTTCTATAACATCTTGTCTTGTATAAATATTTCCTGATGCCCCCACTTCCCAAAATTCATCACACATTTGGTTTTCAATATCTTCCTTTGTTTTTCCAAATTTTTCAGGATGGTGAAAAATCGGCTCTCGCAATTTGAGTTCTTGGAGAATTTTTTCCTCATCTAGTACTTTCCATTCTGATGGCGCATCAGACCTAAAGCCATTCCAAAGGAAACCTCCATGGGGCGCGAGTATTTTCTGTACCACTTTTTCGATACCAGATATATCGTCCGTTTGGAATAGGCTTTCAAAACTCTTATTAAATTCTGCTGCAAGATCAGGATTGTCAGCCTTAAAAAGGCGAATAAGAGCTTTGCCACTGGCAGCCCACTTTTGCTGAGCTCTAAAATAAAATTGAATGAGTGGTTCAAATAAATGCACAGCCGATGTTATTTGTTCCTCTCGATTTTTTGGAAATTTAATATCATCAAGGATATCTGTGATCAGAAAACGTTCTTTATCAATTTGTGCTTGACTCCAGCCATACGGGCCCGTCTCCAAGGTTATTCTGGCAATCTTTTTAACCTCCTCTCCAATTTTACTTGGCGCTAAAATTTCATGACCATCAAGAATCATCTGAATGAGTGCTGGACGGCCATCGCTGGCTTCAAGCTTTTTGCAGAAATACTGCAAAGTATCAAGATCATGGACAAATGCATCAATCGGCCATCCATCATAAATAAATGCCTCTCGGTAGGCATTGGGTAAATGTTCATATACGATAATTAAATCGAGATCGGATGCGCAATTTCCCTCTCCTTTAGCAACTGAGCCAGCCCAAAAAACGGTTTTTGCTTCTGAATAACGTTCATGCAAGAGTTGCTGAATACTTTTTAATGGTGGTTGTCGCGGAGCAATCATGGCATCAAATTCGTTCGTGTGGCGAATAACCCTTGTCTGTTTCCTCATTGGAGTAAATATAAAAATAGTCATCGCATCGGGTTCAGGATTTTCTGAAGTTTTCAATTCTTCTTCCGTTTTGAAAATTTCAGTATATTTTCCACCAGATACCTCCTGAATGATTTTACGCCAAAAACCCAAAGCCTTGAGGTTTTCAGGCATCACTGCAATTGACCATTTTCCCGGAAATTGTTGAAAAATTTTTCGAACAACATCACTACCGATACCTTTTCTCTGAAATTTAGCGAGAATAAAAAATTCACCTATATTCCAGTCTACCTGTTCGATGAGATGTGTTTTATCGAGCAATACAAACCCTGCCAATTCATTATCAACCTTTATTAAAAAAGCTTTTTCTTCAGAGTTTTCAAAATAATGTTTGAAGTCTATGCACTCAAACATTCCATTATCAGGGCATTCCCAGCCCATATAACCGCTTCTATCATAAACATAAAATCGAGCCATATTTTGTATGGTTGGATAGTCATTAATACTTGCTTGAATAAATCGTAGTTTAGGTGAACTTTCCATGATTCCCCTCAAAGTTATATTCCTCAATGACTTCATCGATTGCTCTCTTGGCAATATCTGCAAAAGCGGAAGTCTTACCACTTTCGCTGCCTAGCTTATACATCGCATTGTCAGTACCTTCAGGACGTATAACCTGTAACGGTAAATCTGCCCAGTGTGGAAACTGACTTCCAAGTAATTGCCGCATAAGTGCCGCATCAATATTAACTTGATCAGTATGCATCATAAAATTTTACCCATATCAATGTCTAATGCACAGGACTCATGATTATCAGGATCATTAAAGGGCATTTTTATATAATTATTTTTGCAGTAAAATTGATACGCCTCTGGTGAGGACTGAACTTGCAGTTTTTCAATCTCTTGTTGTTTTAACCAGTGTTCAATTTGATGCAAAAAATGGGAGCCTAACCCTTTATTTCTATGACTTTCATCAATTACAATAATTCTTAAAGCTGCTCTTGCTTCAGGCCAGTACTGAAGATGGGCATAACCGATTATCGAAGACCCTTTATACAGGACAAGATGATCATGTTTTTCGTGATTGAATGTCCACGTATAAGGATCGGTGATAGATGCTTTATCAAAAAAATAATATTGGCGAAAATGACGAAGAGTTTCCCATTCCCTTGAGGTCAAGGCTTTAACCATGCGAGCACTGTCAAAGCCCGTTTTATTATCGATATCAGCTATAAAAACCAGCTCTTTAGTGAACCATAATATGAGATCGTCATCCAGGCAAACATTTTCACCCGGTTTGACGACTTGGTATTGATAGGTGACGCCTAAACCATTTGGGACATAACCGCGTAAAATATACAGCCGCTGTGCAGCTCCATAATCTGCGTATAACCCAACACCGATACCAATAACCGCAGCATGTTCAAAAGCTATCATTTCTGCCTGATTCAGTAACAACGTACCAATGCCTTGCCGTCTATATTGCGGTAAAACGTTAAAATCGGATATTTCAGGAATATCATTTTCCTGAAAAGGCGGATAATCAGAATGCCATTTTAAAGTGATGTAGCTGGTAGGGTTCCGGTTTTGATAGGCTACCCAAATTAAACGTTGTTGTTTTCCCTGCTCTGCAAGGTATTGCTCAAAAAGAGATGATGATTTAGGCCAGTTGGCTGCTTTAAATGCCGAAACCAGTAAAGGAATATCCTCTTGCTGTAGTAATTTTATTTCTATTGCAGATGCTTTGGCATGTTTGTTCACAATATAGGATCCTATTCGTTGTAATTGATCATGAAATGCCTCCAGATTTTTTTTCATTCTTTTTTGCGTAAAACGGAATATAACACTTAAATACTATTTTTAAAACGGCTCAAATGGTTGTTTTTTATCATCGATAACACATAATGACATCGGGTTAGTCGAGTAAGCAGACCACATTTCTGCGACCTCCTTACTCAACTAACCCGATACTGGCTTCAAAAACGCATCTAAGTTACAATTTACATAAGTACTCATGGATTTAATCGAGCATGTCGCTTTTCCATTTTACGCCCGCTGTATTAGCGGCAATGGGCACCGCTATTTTATTTTTTCATACTACCCCTACTCTAGCATTTTGGATAGCTGCGTTATTGATGGGGATAGGGATAGGAATAGGATTACATTTATCAGAGCGACAGGAGCATGAACATACGCACGAACCGTTTTTTCATAGCCACTTTCACTGTCACGATGACCACCACTCACATGAGCATAAACCTTTCCATCATTCTCATCCATATTAGCCCGATACCCATCACCACACACACGGAGCAACATCAATGGCATCGCTTAAAGAAAACCTCATCTATACTTGTCCGATGCATCCACAGGTTCGTCAAGTAGGGCAAGGCAATTGTCCTCTTTGCGGAATGGCTCTGGTGCCAATAACTCAAACAGCCAATGCCGAGCCTAACCATGAGCTCGTGGATATGACCCGCCGTTTCTGGGTCGGGCTAGTTTTAACATTACCTGTTTTCATATTGGAAATGGGGGGACACGCTCCTGCTCTTGGCCTTCATCATCTCGTTTCTTCACACATCTCCGCATGGATTCAATTCATTTTATCTACGCCAGTCGTCTTGTGGGCAGGCTGGCCATTCTTCAAACGCGCTTGGGCATCAATTATACATCGTAGCCTGAATATGTTCAGTTTAATTGCTCTTGGAACAGGAGCGGCTTATCTCTACAGCCTATTTGCGATCTTTTTGCCAAGCATATTTCCCGTTGGATTTCGCGACATGAATGGCACAATTCCTGTTTATTTTGAAGCGGCTGCAGTGATTACCGTTCTCGTTTTGTTAGGCCAAGTGCTTGAGTTACGTGCCCATGAGCAAACTGGCGGGGCAATTCGTGCCTTACTTAATTTAGCACCCAAAACAGCACATCGCTTGAACGCTAACGGCTTGGATGAAGAGGTGGTGCTTGAGCGAGTTCACGTTGGTGATCGTTTGCGTGTACGTCCTGGTGATGGCGTGCCCGTTGATGGCGAGGTGCTTGAGGGAAAAGGTGTTGTAGATGAATCAATGATCACTGGCGAGTCGATGCCTGTCATAAAGCAGCCTGGTGATAAGCTTATTGGAGGAACGGTGAATGGCACAGGTGCTCTGATCATGCGTGCTAACAAAGTGGGTGCCGATACAATGCTCGCACAGATCGTCGCTATGGTCGCTGAGGCGCAGCAGAGCCGAGCACCCATTCAGCGACTGGCAGACATCGTGTCGGGCTATTTCGTCCCGGTAGTACTGGGCGTTGCTGTTATGACCTTCATTGCATGGGCAATCTGGGGTCCTGCCCCCGCACTTTCTTATGCGCTGATTGCGGCAGTTTCCGTCCTGATTATCGCTTGTCCTTGTGCACTCGGTTTGGCTACACCGATGTCGATTGGCGTGGGTATCGGCAAAGGGGCGGGTGTTGGTATCTTAATCAAGTCAGCTTCGGCACTTGAAAATATGGAAAAAGTTGACACATTGGTGGTAGACAAGACGGGCACACTGACTGAAGGTAAGCCAAAAGTGACATCGATTGTTCCAGCAGCGGGACTATTGGAGTCAGCTATTTTGTCATTGGCAGCAAGTCTTGAACAGTCCAGCGAACATCCTCTTGCCGCAGCCATCGTAACCGCTGCAAGGGATAGCGACACGCCAATCCATGAGTCGACAGATTTTGTCTCCTATACTGGCAAGGGTGTTAGCGGCAAAATAGGTGGTAAATTTATCGCTCTTGGGAATACAACATTGATGGCAGATATGGGCATCATCCTTGGTGATCTGGAGCATAAAGCCGAGACGCTTCGCAATGATGGAGCAACTGCTCTTTTTCTTGCAATAGACAACAAGCCCGGGGGCATCATTGCTATTGCCGATCCTATTAAGGCATCAACACCCGCCGCTCTCAATAATCTGAGGAAAGAGGGCATACAGATTATCATGTTAACGGGTGACAACAAGACGACAGCCGAGGTGGTGGCTCATAAGCTCGATATCAAGGAAGTCAATGCAGGTATTCTGCCGCAGGACAAAAATCGCATCATCAAAAAACTCATATCTGAGGGACGTATTGTCGCGATGGCGGGAGATGGTGTTAACGATGCGCCAGCGTTGGCCGAAGCCACTGTTGGCATTGCAATGGGAACAGGAGCAGAAGTTGCCATCCTGAGTGCAGGAATTACCTTGGTAAAAGGTGATCTCGCAGGCATCACGCGAGCCATCATTTTGAGTCGTGCAACGATGCTTAACATTCGCCAAAACCTAGTATTTGCCTTCGCGTATAATATGATCGGCATTCCCATTGCCGCAGGCGTTCTTTACCCGATCTTCGGTTTACTTCTTAGCCCAATTATTGCCGCACTTGCCATGTCATTAAGCTCTGTATCGGTGATCTTGAATGCATTGCGTCTACGAAACCTGAGGCTTTAATGGCGATTCTGGCGATAAGGGATCATTATTCGGGCATATTGGGCAAAGAATTAAATCGTTTAAATACTTATGCAAATAAGTGGGGGGAATCAATGCTGGCAACTCCCAAATTATTTCTATACGAACAGTCACTAACCCGCACACAGCAAGGATTTGAAGCCATTTTTAAAAGGGAAATGACCGTTTGCACACGTATCTTGACTGCCTCCGTAACTTAAATTTGCACCTGCCCAGGTAGGGACCCTACGTTAAGAGCAAAAATAAACCAAAAATGTTTACATATATAAATAATGATTGACAACTATTCATTAATGAGTATAATAGTAATTATTATGAGTATCTTAAATGATTTTTACTCATTAATGTTCCGGCAAGTAAAACAGACTAAGGCAAGTTAGGTCAACTTCGGTTGATAACGAGCAGAAGAAGGTGAACGCATCATTTTAAGTGTAGAAGATACCGGAATAGGTGTTTCAAAAGATAAACAAGCCGATATTGTTATACCCACCTTGAATCAGGCTCGTTGCTGGCACAAGGGGTCGGCTTAGGCTTGAACTTGGCGTTAGTTTTTGCTCAGCAAATCGGCGGAAAAATAACGATTAAAAATAAAAAGAGCAAGGGTTCCATGTTTAGTTTTTCTTTTCAGTCTTTAATCAATAGCAGCCGCTAACGATTATTTAACATTTTATTGGGCAATTTTATTACGAAGCACACTTGGATTTAGCGCAAGACGGCAATTTGTTGCCATCTTATTTATAACGAGGTAGAAATCATGACAAAAACACTGTTGAGTAAATTTGACTTTACCACTTTTCATCTTCAATCACCAGCTCAATTTGAGCAATACAAAATAGCAATCATTCGCTTTATTAACGACAAAGTAGCGGGTTCGCTTACTGACAAATTTGGTGAGGCACTGCCATTTTCTTCTCCTCCCAGAAAAACGAAAGCAGACCTCTATCGTCTGCTCACCAATACCCTGATAGGATTTCACGAGCAACACAAGAATGGCGTGTCGGAAGAAGAAAAAACGAATCATATTCGTTTTTTCAGAGTAGTCCAATCGATTATTCGTGCCCACCCTGATGTGTTGACCCCTGCGCTTTTTAACCTTTGGTCGGCTGTTGAATGGAGAATTTTTCTGGATAGGCTTTATCAAAATGCGGATTTAGAATTAGCTAGCGTTAACCTCACACAGGAAGGTGACAACCCTGTCTATAACATGAAAAGGATTCAGCGAATAAAGCTCATATTTGAAAAATTTCAAACATTAATAGAAAAAACCTCACGATTGATCCCGAGAAAAGAGACACAATCGGACAGCAATCTGGATTGTGCCATACAGAACTCAGCCTCAAAAACGCGCCATACTGAAGACCCTCTGCATGTCGAGATAGAACATCGCTCGAGCAAAAAGCGTCAAAAACTTCGTCATAAAAGTGCCTCAGTGGCTATGCTTGCTGCTTTGCCCGAAGAGTGGAAATCTCTCTACTATGATATGCGTTTATCGCTCAATTCGCTCAATGCTGCCCTCGAACCAAACGCCACACCGCCACAAGCCCCCTCATTTGAAACCGACATGGATAAATTGAACGAGCTTGCTCACGGGGTGGAAGAAGTGGTAAAAAAGCAACCTGCCATAGAAAAAGAGTCATTGTTAGCCTTAGATATCGCTGAGATGGTGCATAAAAATTTTGCTGAGGTCAAGGGTTTTGACCACGCCCATTCCTATACTTCAATTGAGGCTTTGAATTACAAACTAAGCTCATTGAATAATCGAAAGAATGAATTATCATTGCGTTTTGCGCAACAAGATACGCCTGTGCGTAAACTTAAGATACATACGCTGATGAATAAGTTAAAACAGGATAAAACAATCATCAATGAAAAAATTGTCACGTTGAATAAGTTGATAGAAGAGGCAGATAAAAAGCGAGTCGCGCTTAAACACGCGTGGAAGACCTATGAATCTCAGCAAAAAACCATCTTGCCTCATATTAGAAAACAAAAAGAACAGCAACAAGCCACCGTAGCGACGGCGCTTGCTGCTCTCGTCAAGCAAAAAAAATCACTTATCATCGCTCTAAACAAAAAACGCATTACTGTCCTCAGCGACATTAGCGAGCTAGAGGCCACCAAGACAGAAGAAGGGTATCCTCCTATTAAGATGTGTAATGCTCTCATCGCTTTTTTTCAAGAAAAGTTAACCATTCTAATGTGTAAAAAACAAAACACGCTCAATGAGCTAAAAGAGCAAAAAGCGGCGTTTTTAGCCAATTGGGCAGATGTCGAGAATGAGGCTAACCGTGTGGATGGCGATGAGCAACAACTCTTTGCAACCCTTCTCCTTTTTGAAAGAGGAGTCCGGGACAATATGCAAAAACTGATGCAAACAAAAGACGATTTAGTGTCGCAAAAAAGAGAAGTTGAGAAAAAAATGGCTGAGATAAGCCAGCATGATACCGAGGCCAAGTTTAATTATCAGCCGATTAATCAGGCTCTCACTACGTTAGATGAGGAAATTCAAGCGCTCCAAACTAAAATACAACACCTGCATCATAACGGCATTGATTATAAACACGCTAAGAGGGCGAAAACAGCCTTACAAGAGATGCTGATGGCTGCGCGTGAAAATTTGAAGGCCTTGCCCTTGCCAACCCCTCACGCTGCTGCAGGTATCTTTAATCATTATCAACAGCAAATGACATCATTTAACGAGCAGATTCAGGAAGCCTACGCTGCCAAGCAAACAGCCATAGCCAATTTACGACGTGAAATAAACATTTACACACATACTTTTATGGAAATGTTTAATAAAGAAAAAAACGCCTCACTAGTAGGGACAGGTCAATTTTTCAATGAGAGTGAGCAAGGCATTAAGCACCAGACGGATAATCAACTGACCTACGTCAGAGCAGTGCAGGAGGATATTCAGCTTAAAATGGCTGAATGTGAACAAACAGCACTGCCTAAAAAGCGTGCTCAATTAATCAGTCACATTGATGCCCTTTTAACGGCGGATATCGCGCCCGCGTCACAAGTAACCAACACTCA
This sequence comes from Legionellales bacterium, assembly GCA_013043985.1. Classification (GTDB taxonomy): domain Bacteria; phylum Pseudomonadota; class Gammaproteobacteria; order UBA1113; family UBA1113; genus JABEVJ01. The sequence goes on from JABEVJ010000072.1 coordinate 11,513, forward strand.
ACCAATAAGCAGGGCGTTTGAACACTATCAAACATGTCTGACAGAAACAAGGTATGCCGTACTAAATGCGCCGGATTTTTCACTCAGCAAGGAGGTAAAAGAAGGCTATTTAAACCGTTTGCGTGACATTCACCAAGGCTTGCAGGGTTCGTTAAAGACGGAGCTTGACAAACTTGAGTGTGAAGCGAGCACGGCGCATGAGGATTTTGTTTTAGCGATAAACAGGCTCAAAAGAAAACTGACGCCCTGTGACGATACGAAACCTTGCCTACACCCCGCAAAAGGATGGGCAGAAGAAACCGGATTTTTTATTTTCCCTAGCAAAGAAAAAACAGCTAAAATTAAGCACCAGATTGATAATCTCACGGCGCAGTATATTACTCAAAAAACTAGCATGACTGAGCAACGGGCAGCACTCTACAACACCCATAAAAATAAGTTGGATACGGCTATAACCAGTATTCATGCCGTTTCTAATGAGGCTAAGAACAAAATAGCGACCAATCAACGTTCTGTTTTGAACAAACTACGTCGAGCTATTTTTTATACATCCCTTGACCTTACCATTTCATCACCCGTATTAGTAGGAGTGTTGGAAGGGCTGCTCGCAGGGTTTATCGCGGGCATGACAACGGGCGCAGTAGGGTTACCATTCTGGCTAGCAGCGGGTGCTATCGTAGGCGGTGCAGTAGGATTTGGCGTCAGTACGGGTAGTGTATTTTTTGCACGCAAAGCCAGACAAGTTGCTCAAACCAATATTCTATTACAGCGAAGAGAAAAAGCGTTGGCACTGGAACAAACATTCAAGGCCAGTGAATTTAATCTGGTCAATTTTTCTTAAAACTTTAGGCGCTATTAATGGAGATTGACGATGTCCAATATGGTTTTAAGTCAGGTAGATGCGTATGCTATACCCAACATACGTCTGTATCATTGCGATTGTGATGAGTCATCATCAAAACAACCGATGCAATTACAAAAAGAAGCCTAGTTGCCCCACACTTTTTTATGCTCTCCTACTATTTCTCGTGCTCATGATAAATCTCTTTTTCACGCTTAATCAAAATAGCGGCAAGAAAGTTATAAGCGTCTGTCCACGCACTAAGCACATTATCCGAAGCGGCTTCACCCAGTACCTCACGGATGGATGCTATCAAATGCTCACCAACAATAGGATAATGCTCTGGTTTTATTTTCAATGAGGCATGTTTTTGCGCAATAAGCTCTAGAGCGCCTGCAAGTGCAGTAAGATTATCAATATTGGCAGCATATGCACAAATTGCCGAGGCCAATGCTTTTTGTTGAACTCCCGACTCTAAATGAGATGGGTTAAAGAAAGGTATAACCTCAGGATTATGTAAAAACATCCTGTTATAGAAATGTCGTGTAAGCGTTTCCCCGTGTATTTTCAGAATGGGTGCTGTAGATTTAATAATATCAATGGTCTTTTGGTCTAGCATAGCGGTTCCTTGCAATATGTAATGGATACGTTTGTATGATAGCGCAACATCTTCTAAAATAGCAAAAGTGTTAAATATACTCTGGCTATCAATGGTACTTTTTTACAGATATCAGTCCCACCTAATTAGGGTCTGTTGACAATTGGTTCTTTGGCTGCAAAAAGAGTGTAATCGGTAAAAATTGGTTCTTGTTTTCGTTAAATAGCTTGCTATTCGCCTCAA
>JABEVJ010000073.1 GCA_013043985.1 Legionellales bacterium
ACTGCACAATATGAATAACTATTGCTGGTTTTAATCGTTTCTTCTGGTGCAAAATAGCTGCGTTATAAATTCCGAAAACTCATGTGTGTTGAGTATACTTGAACATGGAGTGAACATCGGGTAAAACTCAATGTGCAAATTTGTTTCCTAAGTGATTCGAGTTTTTGTAACAATGTGCGTGTATTTTTCTCGATTGCTTAATATCTCATTAATCTATATCAGATATCATTTTAATTATAACCCTCGTATCTCGAAATACGGTAAACATATAAAAAATATCTGGAGAGACACATGTCCAACATCCTATTTAAAACAAATGCAGTACATCGCGTTGTTGATGGACGGGAAATGAACAAGCCTTTGTATGCTACATTAGATAGCACAAAATTTAGTTCCTTAGAAGAGCTTCAATCGTTGCTCATGAATGAACTGCGGACAAATGGAGTTCAGGCTCGTATTAATTCAATAGAAGTGAATCATCAGCCAGTTTTACATATTGATCAGGTGAAAGAAGCTCCGGCAGGAGCTGATTTGGTGGCTAAAGTTACCCAATTCACAGCAGAAGAAGTGAATAATTTAAAAGAAACAAAAGTTAAACGAGATAAACTGAATCAAACAAAAGAAGTGCTCTCTAAAAAAGAGGCTTTGCTAGAGTCATTAGAGAAAAAAACAAGCTTGCTTAAAAAAGAGATAACAGAGTTAAAAGGAACATCTCAAGAGTTGCTCAGCGATTTATTGGTGCAAGCACAAAAATTACGCAGACACATCCCGCAAGCGGGTCTTACAGCGATCCATGCAGCACAAAAAAATACCTTGTTTGCATCTTCTCCCATGGTTCCAGCATCACCAGAGCCAGTAAAAAGAGAGACTATATACTCACCACGTTAGAGATGAGAGCGTAATTGATTCACTTTGGCCGCACAGATGAAATCATTTAAGCTTAAACCCTTGACCGTGTGGGTATTGTAAACGATAGTGCACTTATTATAACCCACCAATAAATGTGGGTGATGATCTTCAGTGTGTGCGATCCAAGCGACAGCATTCACAAAGGCGATAGTTTCATAATAATTTTTAAAATGAAAATCCGCAGTAAGTCGATCATTCTGTGGTGAAACTTCCCATCCGGGTATTTGCACCAATTTGTCTGCTGCTTCTTGTTGTGGCATTGCTGCCGTACCTTCAGGCACGGGTTGGCAATATAATTCAGTTAATTTTTCCATTTTTTTTCCTAGCAAGGGTATAATTCGGTATCTGATGCTTCAAAGCGAGGCTCAAAATCACCTAAGTCCTGTGCTTGATGTATCAGACCAAACAAATCTTTATTCATAATGTTAAATAAATCACCATAGCTTTCCAGAACGTAATAAACGGGCTGTAAAATATCAATCCGGTAGGGTGTTCTTAAGGCATCAAGTCCATTACCAAAAGGAAGACGAGCTGGGATAGGACTTTCTATTGAGTAAATGGTTTCTTCCTTGGACGATAGAATTCCCCCGCCATAAACACGTAATCCATTCAAGGTCTGCACGAGACCAAATTCAACAGTAAACCAGTAAAGTCTCGCAAGGTAGGGCCTGTCTTCCGGGGCAGCTTCCAGCGTTTTTATTGCATAATTCTGAGTAAAGTCAGCATAATGTTGTTCGGTAAGCATGGGACAGTGACCAAAAAATTCATGAAAAATATCAGGCTCTTGCAGGTAGTCCAATTCTTCCCGACGGCGTATAAAAGTGGCAGCAGGAAATTTTTTGTTGGCAAGTAAGTTGAAGAACAGTTCATTTGAGATCAAGGCCGCAACTGGCTCGACTTGCCAGCCTGTACAGCGTTTGAGTACAGCATTCATTTCAGGTATTTGCGGAATCCGTGTGGCTGACATATCCAGCAGTTTAACGCCATGCAAAAATTCACTGCTGCCGCGATTGGCGATAATCTGCTGCTGACGCTCAAACAGATCATGCCAGACGCTATTTTCTTCTGGGGTATAATCAATCAGTCCTGCAGCATCGGGTATTTTGGCAATGTATTTAGAGTGAGTATTCATAATATTTTCCGTAAGCTTTTGATAAAACGTTGATTTTGGTTCATGGTCCCCGCGGTAATCCGCAAAAAATGGGGCATATTATAGTTAGCGGTCAATGAGCGCACAATAATACCATCATGTAATAATAACTCATAAATAGGGCTGGTGTCTCGTTCAACGTTGATCGTAATGAAATTACCAGCAGGGGGTAAAAAACTAATACCCATTTTTGTGAACTCTTCCTGAAAATAAGCCAGACCTTCAGCCGTCAGTGCAAGTGTTGCTGCGATATGCTCGGCATCATCCAAGGCGGCTGTCGCAGCTGCCATGGATAATGATCCAACGTTAAAAGGTAATTTTGCCCGATTAAGCATACTGGCTGCATCTGGGTGACTGATAGCGTAACCTATTCGCAAACCCGCCAAGCCATACATTTTGGAAAAGGTACGAGTAATAATAATGTTGGGATAAGCTGTCAAGAGTGCGTGGCTGTCAGGATAATTTTTATGATGAACCATAAATTCCGCATAAGCTTCATCAAGCACAACAATGACATGAGGTGGAAGCTGGTTAAAAAATTTAATCAATGTATTGTGATCGTGCCAAGTGGCGGTAGGATTATTGGGGTTAGCGAGAAAAATTAACTGGGTTTTTGGTGTGACGGCAGCGAGTGTCGCATCTAGGTCGTGTCCCCAATTTTTTGCGGGAATAATGACAGGCTGCCCTTGAAAGATATGGGTTGCAATCGTAAAAGTGGCAAAAGCATATTGTGAAATGAGAACCTCTTGACCCGGTTTGACAAATGCTTGTCCTATCATGACAAAGAGGGCTTCAGAGCCTGCTCCAAGTGTAATTTGATTGGATTCAACGCCCCATTTGCGGGCAATAGCCTGTTTCAGATCATAGCCGCTGGCATCAGGATAGAGTGCAATTGTCTCAAGATGGGTTTTGATCGCGGCATGTGCTTTTGGTCCTGCTCCCAAGGGGTTTTCATTACTGGCTAGCTTGATGATGTTTTTGATACCAAGCTCACGTTCGACTTCACTGATCGGCTTACCTGGCTGAAAAGGTGAAAGGCAACGAATACCTGCATTGGCAACATCAACAAAAGAGAGCGTCATTTTAACTCCGTTATAACCAATTGGTTATTTTCAAGAAAAATCTGCATTGGGGCATCAAGTTTTTTATTAGTGTAGTCATCACTTAATGAGTAAATGCCCGCAATGGAAATCAGTTCGGCATCCAGTTTTGTACAAAAAATGCGAGCATCGAGATTGCCAGATGAACCAGCTATTGCTCTCCCATGTAAGGCACCATAAACGTGAATACTACCATCCGAAATAATTTCAGCACCATGACTGACACTGGCTAAAATCACGAGGTCACTTCCTTGAGCATAGATTTGTTGACCGGATCGAACGGGCTGAGAAATTATTTTGGTGTTTCCAGTTCGTTTTGGTGCTCGAGATGAAGAGGGAGAACGGGCTGGAGATGCAGCCACGGTATGTTTTGCTGCCGGGAATATTGTTAAACCTGCTTGTATGGCCGTTTTTTGCTGTTCTGCAGAACCGCCCATGATGGCAATGGGAAGAATCTGATGTTGTTGAAGCATATCAATCAATGGAGCGACGGCGAGAGTGGCTGTAAGCTGATTATTAGAACCCAGATCAATGACTACAGGGGCATGATGAAACATTTTAGGCGCTTTTTTAACGGTTTGTTTCACATGGTTTTGTATTGCACTGAAATCATTACTGTTGAGGGTCAAAACGGTCAAAGAGAACATGGTTCCTTTAAACTGAATGGCCTGATGCTCTTGTGTGATTGTATTTGTTTCCATTTTCCTTGTCACCTTTGGTCTTTTAACGTTAGTATAGGCATTTCGTACCCATTTCAAGTGTTTTGAGTATAGCTTTCGAAAGAGTAATTTTGCAAGGAGATAAAAAGCAGTGGAAAAAATTTGGTTGAAAAATTATCCAGCAGGTGTGCCCGCCGAGATCAATCCTGATGCTTATGAGTCATTAACTGCACTCTTTGAATCAGCCTGTCAACAATTTTCGTATAAACCCGCATTTACTAATATGGGTACGACACTGAGCTATGCAGAATTTCATCGTTCTGCCTATCAATTTGCTGCATTTCTCCAACAAAAGCTACACTGCAAAAAAGGTGATCGTCTTGCTATTGTGATGCCCAATTTGCTGCAATATCCGGTGGTTTTATTTGGCGGACTGGTTGCAGGCATGACGATAGTCAATGTTAATCCACTGTATACTGCTTCAGAAATGGCACATCAATTGAATGATTCCGGTGCCAGTGTGGTGGTGATTTTGGAGAATTTTGCGCATGTGTTGCAGGAGGTGCTCCCACATACCCAAGTCAAACAGGTGATTGTGACAGAAATAGGTGATTTATATCCTCTGATTAAACGCTTGGTTGTGAATGCCGTGGTAAAACATGTCAAAAAAATGGTACCTGCTTATGAGATAAAAGGGGCAATCTCTTTTGTTTTTGCAATGCGGTCATGTCAAAATTTAAGACCCGATCCGGTTCGGTTAAGCGGAGAAGACATTGCTTTTTTACAATATACTGGGGGAACGACGGGTATAGCGAAAGGCGCAATGTTGACACATCGGAATATGGTCGCCAATTTAGAACAGGCAAGTGCTTGGATTGGAACATTCATGGAGCTAGGTAAGGAAATTATTATTACCGCATTACCGCTTTATCATATTTTTTCTCTAACAGCTAATTGTTTGATTTTTATTAAAATTGGAGCGCAAAATATTCTTATCACCAATCCGCGTGATATTAAAGGTTTTATCAAGGAATTAGGTCATTACCATTTTACTGCAATCACAGGGGTCAATACCTTGTTTAATGCATTACTCAACAATTCAAACTTCTCAAAATTGAATTTTAAGCATTTTAAATTAGCATTGGGTGGTGGAATGGCTGTGCAATATGCGGTTGCTGATAAATGGATAAAGCTGACGGGTAAACCTTTGCTGGAAGCATATGGATTAACAGAAACGTCGCCAGCAGTGACAATTAATCCGCTAAATATGACTACATTTAATGGGTCGATTGGATTGCCAGTTCCCTCAACAGAGGTCAGCCTTCGTGATGATACTGGTAACGAAGCTCCAGTGGGTGAAGCAGGTGAACTCTGCGTACGTGGTCCACAAGTGATGAAAGGGTATTGGAATCGACCGGATGAAACCAAAAAGGTGATGATGGCGGATGGATTTTTACGTACGGGTGATATTGCCGCGATAGATGCACAGGGGTTTGTGTTTCTGAAAGAACGTAAAAAAGATATGATCTTGGTTTCAGGATTTAATGTTTATCCAAATGAGGTAGAAGATATTATTGCAAAGCATCCGGGCGTTCTGGAAGTTGCGGTTGTTGGGGTATCCAATGCGGTTTCAGGTGAAACAGTGAAGGCTTTTATCGTCAAGAAAGATCCTGCCTTGAAGTCAGAAGATATTATTCATTTTTGCCGCGAATATTTAACAGGATACAAAATTCCCAAGTCCATAGAATTTCGCGATGAGCTGCCAAAAAGCAATGTGGGTAAAATTTTGCGCAGAGAACTGCGGGAGCCCTCGCACGCTTGAGGTGCGATGGCTCTTAGGATTCTTTCTTATCGGACAACCACAGCAGGTTGTTTGACGACAACAGGACTAACAACGCGAGCTGTCGAGTGGCCAGAACTAACGCATTTCGTGCCATTCCATGTGTTTGAGGCGCAATAGTGATTATTATCGTGGTAATAATGGGTGCAGGCAGTGAGTGAAGCAACTGCAGCAATTGAAATGAGAGCAAATATAAAACGTTTCATGAATGTTAACCTTTTGTAGTTTATTAAAATCTGCAAAATTTTAGCACACATAAAAGTAATTGGAAACAAAAATATGCAAAGACGGAAGTCTCTGCTTGTTTTAGTTCTATTTTTTGGAATCAGCTTGAGTTTGCTCAACGTAACCCATATCAAGTACCACCGAGTGAAACTCAATCGTAAACCAGCTCTCAAATAACTCATATGTACGATTTTGCGGCCAGGAAGCATTGGGTAATCCCCACGAAATCAATTCGCCCTCAAAAATCCCCTGATAAGTTTGCTTGATATACTCACGTGCTTGACGTGGGCTTTCAAAAGGAGGGATGAGTAGAGCTGTACAGTCAGTTTGTAAGTTTTGTAAACTAAAGTTAGCTTGTACTTCAGGTTGGTCATGCAGCCACTCAAGCATTTTCTGCTTAGGACGAATAATAGCTACAATTCTATCAACAATAAACATCGGATATTATTCCTATGAAATCCATTTCGTAAAGCATAACAAGATTTGTGCATTAAGTACAGAGATAAGTCATTAGTAGTATACTGAATACTTGTGAACTACAAACACATAAAACAGGAGATGAAAATGGTAAAAAAATTGCTGTCTCTGACTGACTCAGCAGTTGCAATCTTGAGAGATAAAGCAACCGAGCCGCGTTATTCTGGGAATTATCTGGAGCCTTTTGAAAAGGGCACTTATCTATGTCGGCAATGTGGTTTAGCTTTATTTCGTGCTGATAACCAATTTGCTTCAGCCTGTGGTTGGCCGAGTTTTGATAGTGAGTTGCCAGGGGCTATTTTACGATTACCCGATCAAGATGGGAGAAGAACCGAAATTCTTTGTCATCGATGTCATGGGCACTTGGGGCATGTTTTTTTGGGGGAGGGATTGACCTCAAAAAATTTACGTCATTGTGTGAACTCATTATCCATTGAGTTTGTCTCAAGCAATGATGTGATGGATACAGGTGAAGCTATTGTTGCGGCTGGGTGTTTCTGGGGGGTGCAATATTATTTTGATAAACTGGATGGGGTATTAAAAACAGAGGTGGGTTATATTGGCAGTCACATCGATAATCCTACTTATGAGGACGTGTGTAGTAAGACAACAGGCCATGTTGAGGGAATTCGGGTGGTTTATGATGTCAATCGTTTGTCCTATGAGGATGTGATCAAATACTTTTTTGAAATACACGACCCCACTCAGGCCAATGGTCAAGGGCCTGATATTGGCGAGCAATATTTAAGCAGGATTTTTTGTTTTGATGATGAACAGCACCAAACGGCAGCAAAAGTGATTGCTTATTTGCGCCAGCATGATTGTGATGTGGTGACGGAATTATTACCGATGTCGGTATTTTGGCCAGCGGAGGAGTATCATCAGGATTATTACGAAAAAACTGGCAAGTCGCCCTATTGTCATACGAGAGTAAGGAGATTTTTTTAGTTAAAGTAGGGTATGTCCTCAATTGCTTTTCTGGCTGCAAAAAGAGTAAGAAAGGTAAAAAAGTGTTCTGTTTTCGTTAAATAGGCTTGCTATTCGCCTCAAATAAAAACATATTTTTCCTCTTTTTGCGCTTCAGTAAAGCAATTGAGGACACGTCCTAGACATTTTGATGGTTTTAAGTTATACTTTAATATAATTTTAAGGGGTAAATTATGTATACTACTCATCTTCGTAAAGTCGGCGGTTCAGTTATGTTAGCTGTTCCTCCCGCTATGTTAGACATGCTTCATCTTGATATTGGGTCAACAGTTAACATCAAAGTAGATAAGGGTCATCTTGTTATTGAACCACAGGAGTTGCCTCATTACACTCTTGAAGAGCTGTTAGCACAATGCGATCCTAATGCGCCTGTTTCAGACGAAGATTTGGCATGGCTTGATGCTAAGTCCGTTGGACGTGAACTATGAGACGCGGTGATATTTATTGTGTCTCGCTTGATCCAACAGCAGGGCACGAACAGCAAGGAACCCATCCGGTTCTTATCGTTTCACCTGATAAATTTAACACATTAACTAAAGTACCGATTGTTGTACCTATTACGTCAGGCGGAAATTTTGCCCGTAATGCTGGGTTTACTGTATCCCTCATGGGTGCTGGTACAAAAACCACAGGCGTTATACGCTGCGATCAACCTAGACCTCTTGATCTGGCCGCGCGTAATGCGCGTAAACTGGAAAGTATACCCACTTCCATCCTGTATGACGTATTGGCAAAAGTTTCTGTGTTGTTTGTGGCTTAAAGAAGTGCTGTGGCGCGAATCATCGCACCACAGCGTTGTTTTCACATAAGAAATCCTCATGCGTAGATTGAAGTTACTACATCACACAGTTATTGTTATTCTGAGCAACTTGTTCCAATTCTGCTTCATGAGCTCTGCTTGCTGTTGTCAGCACCACTTTATCCATGACAGCATCTACTTGGGCTTTATCTTGAATATTGACAATTTGGCTTTCAGCAATTTGCAAACCATGATTAGCTACAAACTGATTAAACTCTTCTGGAGTAGCGAGCGATGGATTGCTATCAGAGGTCATACCGATCCCACTGACTGTAAAGCGCCTGCAATTCATCAGCCAATTTTGGGGATTTCTTATTTATTCATCTAATGATATATGCAATTTCTTCCCAATAACATCAGCTGCTTTCGTTAGTGTATGAAGCGTTACGGAGGTGTTTTCTGGATCAAGCAGACGATTCAGTGAAGCACGGCTGGTGTGCATTTTTTTTGCCATATCAGTTTTGGTCAGTGAAAGTTTTTTCATTAACTCTTGGATTTGAAAAGCAAGTACCTGTTTAATTGCTACTGCTTCGGCATCAGATAAAAGACCTTCTTCGCCGAGAAAATCGTCAAAATCCTGACCATGGTGTGGATTAGGTGTTTTTTTCATAATTTATTTACCTCTTTCAGTAAAACGTTCATATAATTTTTTGCGTTTTTTCGCTAAATCAAGCTCTTCACTTGGGGTTTTAGGTGTTTTTTTAATAAACCCATGTAACAAAATCATCGTATCGTTATACATAAAAAAAGAGTTCGTGCGATACGGTTACTGGGCAATTTTGATCGCACCTCCCATAAAGCATCCCCTAGACTTCTGACTAATGGCATTCCAAGTGGCCAACCAATTTGCACGGTCTTAATATCTTCACCAATAGTCTTTCTATCTTCTTTAGAAAGCGAGAGCAACCAATCCCTTACTGGTTCAGTACCAGATTCTGATTTAAAAAATGCTGCTTTTAATGTCTTCATTTTCTGAGTGTACCAAAAAAGATTCGATTTGTCAACGCGCTTTAGCGTTTTACTCCATCAACTTTTCCCACTGACTGTAAAGCACCTGCAATTCATCAGCCAATTTTTTGGATTCATTTTGCAAGAGTTCAAGCTTATTACGGTTGGCAGGTTCATACAGCTCGGGGGCTGTCATTTTTTCCTGAAGCACCGCCTGTTTCTTTTCGTTGGTGCTGATTTTAGTTTCAATCGCTTTTAATTCTTTCTGCTGTTGATATGACTTAGTGGAAGTACTTGCAACAGGTTTAATGGCGGCAGGTGCGGTGGGTATCACTTTAGGTATAGAAGGTTGTTGCAGCAAGGTTTTAGACCGCTGACGCAGCCAATCATCATAACCACCTACATATTCACGCAGTTGCCCTTCACCCTCAAACACCAGTGTACTGGTCACGACATTATTTAAAAAGCGACGATCATGACTGACAATGAGCAGGGTACCCTCATAGTTGGTAATAAGTTCTTCCAGTAGTTCAAGCGTTTCCATATCAAGATCATTAGTGGGCTCATCCATTACCAATAAATTGGATGGCTGAGTAAACAAACGAGCCAGTAGCAAGCGATTACGTTCACCGCCGGATAATGAGCGAACGGGGGTGCGAGCTCTGTCAGGCGTAAAAAGAAAATTTTGTAGATAACCAATAATATGAACGGGTTTGCCATTAACAGTAACAAATTGATCGCCGTAACTGACATTGTCTGCCACGCTTTTATTTTCATCCAACTGACTGCGCAATTGATCGAAATAAGCAATTTCCAGTTTTGTACCCCGTTTAACGGTTCCCTGCTGGGGAAGAATTTCTCCCAGTAAAATTTTTAATAACGTGGATTTACCTGCACCATTAGCGCCAATAATGCCAATCCGATCACCGCGCATGATTGTCGTTGAAAAAGGACGGATTAACGTTTTACCCTGATAGCTGGCTTCAATATGCTGAGCTTCAATCACAATTTTACCCGACTGGTTAGCTTCCTGAAGCTGCATATCAGCTTTTCCAATTACTTCACGACGTGCATTTCGAATTTCACGCAATTTTTCGAGCGCGCGTACGCGGCCTTCATTGCGGGTGCGGCGAGCTTTTATTCCTTGTCTTATCCAGATTTCTTCGTCTGCCAGTTTTTTATCAAAATTTCGGTTGTGAACCTCTTCAATTTCAAGTTCATGCTGTTTTCGTTCAAGATATTGGTCATAATTACCAGGATAACTTCTTATATTGCCTCGATCGATATCAATAATTCTTTTAGCTACTTTTTGCATAAACATGCGATCGTGAGTAATAAAAATCACGGCACCAGCAAAATCATTCAGAAAATCTTCAAGCCAGGTGATTGAATCAATATCCAAATGGTTGGTTGGCTCGTCTAACAAGAGTAAATTGGGTTCATTCACCAGAGCCTGACCGAGCAAGACCCTGCGTTTTAATCCCCCGGATAACTCGGAAAATAATTGCTCACTTGGCAAGGCAAGCTTTTCAATAATATGTTCGATTTTATGTGTCAGATTCCAGGCTTGGTGCTCATCTAATTGATGCTGGACATGTTCCAGTTCTTTTAGCAAACCTTCACTTTGATCGGTGGTCAGTTGATGTGTCAGCGTTTCATAACGGGTGATGAGCTTGGCTTGCTCGCCCAAGCCTGCGGTAATCACATCAAGGACAGTGCCTTCAATGTGAGAAGGTATATCTTGTTCGAGCCTGGCGATGCGGGCAGAGGAGTGCCGTATAACTTCTCCGCTATCAGGCAATATTTTGCTATCGATTATTTTCAGGAGCGTGGATTTACCCATTCCATTACGACCAATAATGGCAATGTGTTCGCCTTCTTCTACCGCCAAATTGATCTTATCAAGGAGCGGAGCAGTGCCAAAATGGATGGAGATATCGATGAGATTGATGAGTGGCATAGGTTTTGGTTCTTTATATTAGATAAAAAAGGGAGTATATAGTCTCCGAGATAGAGATTCCAGTATCGAGGCCTTACTCTTTTGCGCCATTATCTTCGCCACTACCTGAATTCATGTGAGGTTTAGGACTCATGTATACCGCTTCATTCGAGGGATTTTCATCTTTGTTTTTTAATTGTTGAAGCAGAAACTCTTTTTCAGAAGCACTTAGATTTTTAAGGAGTGAGGTAAGGTGCTCTGTATCAACCGATTCGCTGGGCTCTGGTGCAGGTGCAGAAGCAAGCTCAAGGCTATTATCCAAAACGGCTTTCGCGACTTTATCAGGATGTGGACGTGATTGATGAGTTTTGATTTTTGAATGATTTGCTACCTTCAGAGCCTGTTTAACACCGATTTTTTTACTTTCTTGATACTCAAGATCAATGGCTTTATGCAGCATCTCTGTTTTATGGAGGAGGCTATTGTGAATGGGTTGAGTGTGATTTTTGATGCTGGACAGCAATGTTTTTTGGTCGCCCAATATATTTTTTTCAGCGTGAATTTTTTTCTCAAGTCGTTGATTATTTTTGATAGTTTCGGTGACTTTAGCCTTGACGAAATCATCATGCATTTTTTGAGGAGCAATATATTTATGATAAAACCTTCCCGCTAATGTTCCTAAGACAGCAGCAAGAGTAACTATGCCAGTAGAAACAAGTGCTACGGTAAAGGGAGCTGCTGCAATCATCAATGCGGGAGCTGTGCCAAGAATGATGGTGGCCGCGATGGTCGTAACCGATAGTATCAGTGCAAAACTCAAAATACTGGTTTTGATACCGATGCCAATGCTCTCTCTTAGGGGAGCTTTGCCAGGGGTTTGATTTGATTTCGAGTGAAGACTTGGTTTCAAGCTAGATAAATCAGGGATAGAGATAGGCCGGATTGGGGAAGCCTCTTGTTTTAATAAGTTTACTTCTTCTGGAGTCATGATTGCTTGAAGAGTGGTTTTAAGTTTTTTCGTTTTTTCAACAAATATTTTTTCAGAGAGTTTATCATTCTGCAAGCTAGAAAGAAGTGTATTGATTTCGTCGCATTCTGGACTCCATAAGAAAACCATTCTTTCTTCATGAGGCATATGCTGTACTTTTTTAAATACAAAATCCAGATAATGATTGGCCTCTTGGTATTCCTCGTTAGTTAATAGTACTTCATTGATTAAGCGAATCGTATCGAGAGAGGCTTCTTTGTTTTTTTCATGATCCAATTTCAGATTTTTTTTTCTCTGTAATTCCTCTTCAAGCTGTTGTTCTTGCTTGGCAACGAGTTTGTTTTCTCGATGGACTCGTCTCATGTTTCTTACACCAATCAGAGAGGCAGTACTGATTGCAATGCCAAAGGCAATCAAGGTTACTGTTAATGGTGGGAAAAAGAACGAAATGGTGAATGCGGCTACAACGGTAGTTAATATAGAGAGCAGGGGTACATAGCTGCCGATAAAGCCCATTAACGCTGCCCAAATATAAGATGATATTTTCATGAGGTTCTCGCAAGGAGGTTTTTTGATAATTTTAATTTATTTATTATAGTGTATGCCTCCTTTATGATGGAAACATTAAATATACTCAACACACAAGAGGAAAAGCTCTGTGCCGGACATTTTTTGAAAGCACCTTCTTCTCCACGTGCCGCGACTTGTTCGCGGCATCCAGAAGAAGAGATTGTACTTCTCCTACACTTGACTTCAGCAGAGCTGCCTTGGATACCGCGGACAAGCCGCCGTACGTCGAGGGGATGGGTAGACAATAATAAAAATGTCCGGCACAGAGATTATAGCATCAATACGAGATAGCGTGTAGAATGCACACAATCAAATCAATCAAATCAATCAAATCGGGGATGCTCATGTCACTACGTGTATCGCATAAAGCTTTTACTTTTGATGATCTTTTATTATTACCGGGGTATTCATCGGTTTTACCTAAAGAAGTCAGTCTGAAAACGAAATTAACACACGATATCGAGTTGAATATTCCATTGCTTTCAGCTGCAATGGATACGGTTACCGAATCGCGGTTGGCTATTGCCCTGGCACAAGAGGGCGGCATGGGAATTATTCATAAAAATATGTCTCCTGAACAGCAGGCACGCCAAGTGCGAATGGTCAAAAAGTTTGAAAATGGAGTTGTCACAGATCCTTATACCGTTTCTCCAGAAACTACCGTCAGGCAATTGCTGGAATTAAGTCACAGCTACGGTGTATCAGGTATGCCAGTTGTGAAGGGAGATCAATTGCTTGGAATAGTGACCAGCCGTGATGTTCGTTTTGAAACTGACCTCGATAGTCCGGTTGCCAATGTGATGACTGGAAAAGATAAGTTAATCACAGTCAAAGAAGGAACCAGCCGTGATGAAGTCGTTGCGCTTTTTCATCAACACCGGATTGAAAAAATACTGATCGTTAATAATCAATTTCAGTTACGTGGATTAATCACGGTAAAAGATATTTTAAAAGCAAAGGAAAAACCCTATGCCTGCAAAGATCCTGCAGGGCAATTACGTGTTGGAGCGGCCGTCGGGACAGGTGAGGGTACACACGATCGAGTTACAGCATTGGTGGAGGCAGGGGTTGATGTTATTATTGTTGATACAGCACATGGACATTCAGCCAATGTGTTGAAGTGTATTCGTGAGATTAAAAAAGTTTTTCCTGATCTCCCTATTATCGGAGGCAATATTGCCACTGCTGCTGCTGCATTGGCATTAGCAGATGCAGGTGCTGACGGCGTCAAAGTTGGTATTGGTCCTGGTTCTATCTGCACAACGCGCATAATCAGTGGCGTAGGTGTTCCGCAAATGTCGGCTATTTCAGAAGTGGTTGAAGCGTTAGAAAATACTCATTTAACGGTTATTGCTGATGGCGGCATTCGTTATTCGGGTGATATATGCAAGGCAATTGCGGCCGGTGCGAATACGGTTATGGTAGGGGGGCTATTTGCTGGAACCGAGGAAGCACCAGGTGAGCTGGAGCTATATCAGGGTCGTACCTATAAATCCTATCGCGGCATGGGTTCGCTGAGTGCAATGAATCAACTTCATGGCTCAAGCGAGCGCTATTTTCAAGATTCCATCAGCGAAGCTGAAAAGCTGGTTCCTGAAGGTATCGAGGGGCGCGTACCTTACAAAGGCAGTATATTCAATGTCATTCATCAACTGATGGGCGGATTGCGCTCAGGAATGGGTTATACAGGTAGCCGAGATATTGAGTTCATGCGAACCAAAACCAATTTTGTTGAAGTGACGAGTGCCGGGATGCGTGAAAGCCATGTTCATGATGTTACGATTACGAAAGAAGCACCTAATTATCCAATGGAATAACCTACCGTATATGAGGAATATAGAGAATGACTATCCATTCACAACGCATTTTGATTCTAGACTTTGGCTCACAGTATACACAGTTGATCGCCAGACGCGTACGAGAACTGGGCGTGTACTGTGAGCTTCATCATTGGGATTGGTCGCCAAGAGCCATAGAAGATTTTGCTCCAGACGGTATTATTTTATCAGGAGGTCCTGAGTCAGTAGCCGAGCAACAGACTCCTCGTGTTCCTGATATTGTTTTTGATCTGGGATGCCCTGTTCTCGGGATTTGTTATGGAATGCAGGCAATGGCTGTCCAATTGGGAGGAGCGATCGCCACTTCCACGCATCGCGAGTTTGGTTATGCCAAATTAGAGCTGCATGGCAAGAGTGAATTGCTTCGTGGCGTTGAGGATGAAATTATTGATCATAAAGCCTACTTAGATGTGTGGATGAGTCATGGCGACAGTATTACTCAGCTACCCAAAGGGTTTTCTTGCATTGCCAGCTCCGAAAGTGCACCTATTGCGGCGATGGCGGATGAAGCTCGCCATCTCTATGGTGTTCAATTTCATCCTGAAGTGACCCATACTCGCCAGGGTGCGCGCATTTTAAAACGGTTTGTGCGCGATATTTGTGGTTGTCAGTCCTTGTGGACAATGGACAATATTATTGATGAAACAATTCATAGTATTCGTCAGAAAGTAGGGCATGATCAGGTAGTGCTCGGTTTATCCGGCGGAGTTGATTCATCAGTTGTTGCTGCTTTATTGCATCGAGCAATCGGAAAACAGCTCAATTGCGTGTTTGTAGATACGGGTTTGTTGCGTAAAAATGAAGCAGATCAAGTTCGTGAAACGTTTGACCAGCATTTAGGTCTGCAGGTTGTGATGGTTGATGCGAGAGAAAGATTTTTATCTGCTTTAGAAGGGGAAAGCGATCCTGAACGTAAGCGCAAAATTATTGGTAAGGTTTTTATCGATATTTTTGAAGAAGAGGCTACAAAACTTCCCTCTGTAAAATGGCTGGCACAAGGAACAATTTATTCAGATGTGATTGAGTCTGCGGGTGTTGCAGGCGGGAAATCCCATACCATTAAGTCGCATCATAATGTGGGAGGGTTACCTGAAACACTGAAATTAAAATTGCTGGAGCCTATTCGGGAATTATTTAAAGATGAAGTCCAAAAATTGGGTTTGGAATTAGGCCTGCCCTATAATATGCTCTATCGTCATCCTTTTCCTGGTCCTGCTTTTGGCGTTCGAATATTGGGTGAAGTTCGTCGTGAATATATTGATATTTTGCGTAGTGCGGATGCTATTTTTATCGAAGAATTATATCGTCACGATTGGTATGGAAAGGTCAGTCAAGCTTTTGCCGTATTTCTGCCGATTAAATCGGTCGGAGTAATGGGTGATGCGCGAAAATATGATTATGTGATTGCATTACGTGCAGTTGAAACGATTGATTTCATGACAGCGAGCTGGGCAAGATTGCCCTATGAACTGATTGACAGAGTTTCCAATCGTATTATCAATGAAGTTCAAGGTGTTTCGCGCGTTGTGTATGATGTTTCAGGTAAGCCACCCGCAACGATTGAGTGGGAGTAATATGAGCTGTGTCCTGGATGATAGTGTTTTTATGGCTGAAGCGCTTGCTTTAGCCAAATATGCGCAAGAGCAGGGTGAGATACCCGTTGGTGCGGTGATTGTTTATCAGGGAGAAATTATCGCACGAGGGTGGAATCAACCCATTCTTCGCCATGATCCCACGGCCCATGCTGAAATCATGGCTATACGTGAAGCGGGTGAAAAATTGGGAAATTATCGGCTGGTTGATACGACATTGTATGTGACGCTTGAGCCGTGCTCGATGTGTGCAGGAGCGATGGTTCATGCGCGGATTAAACGTCTGGTTTATGGAGCGAGCGATCCTCGCACTGGTGCTGCGGGCTCAGTTTTTAATCTTGCGGATTCTCCCTTACTTAATCATCGTTTGAGTATTGAGAAGGGGGTGTTGGCTGATCCGTGTCGCGAGTTGCTGCAGGCGTTTTTTGCAGGGAAGCGGAGACTATACCCGAAGCGTTTCATATTTAGGGGTTTATGACGCCGCTATTTTCCGCCCTATGCAACACACAAACTGCACAATATGAAACGCTTCGGATATATTGCTTGTTTTAATTATTGCATAGGACGAAAAATAGCTGCGTCATAAATCTCGCGCCCTCAATCGCGGAGACTATATACAAAAAACAAAAATTGCTTTATGTTATCAAAAGTCGCCATCCGATGTGAGGTTGTTTTATGTTCACTGCAGAATTTCTTTCGCGAGTACAGTTTGGATTCACCATCAGCTTTCATATTCTATTTCCTGCTTTTAGCATCGGGCTTGCTACTTTTCTCGCCGTCATGGAAGGGGTTTGGCTTAAAACAAAAAATCCCCTTTATCTTAATATTTGTAAATTCTGGATGAAAATATTTGCCCTTACTTTTGGAATGGGGGTTGTTTCGGGCATTGTCATGGAGTTTCAGTTGGGAACCAACTGGTCACAGTTTACTGATTCGGTAGGGGCTGTGCTCGGTTCATTATTCACTTATGAAGTGCTCACTGCCTTCTTTATTGAGGCAGGTTTTTTGGGGGTCATGCTTTTTGGCTGGAATAAAGTTGGGCCAAAGCTGCACTATTGTGCGACTTTATTGGTTTTCTTTGGTGTCACGGTTTCAGCTTTCTGGATTTTATCAGCCAATTCATGGATGCAAACACCTGCTGGTGCAACTATTACCAACGGACATTTTGTGGTTCAAAGTTGGTGGCAAGTGATTTTTAATCCATCGGTTATCCCTCGTTATATTCATATGCTGTTGGCTGCTTATTTAACCACCTTATTAGTGATTAGTGGTGTATCGGCTTTTTATCTTTTGAAACAGCAGCATCTTGTTTTTGCCAAAAAATGTTTTTCTATCGCAACGATCGCTATTTTGCCTTTAATTTGCATTCAAATTTTTATGGGAGATACGGTAGGCCTGGTGGTGGAAAAATATCAGCCGATTAAAACCGCCGCCATTGAAGCGAATTGGAATACTCAACAAGGGGCGCCATTGATTTTATTTGCGTGGCCTAACGATACTAAAGAAACCAATCAATTTGCCATCTCAATTCCCCATTTGGCAAGTGTACTTAATACACATCAATGGAATGGTGTTTTGACTGGGCTCACCAGCGTTGCTCCAGAGGATAGGCCTTATGTACCACTGGTCTTTTTTAGTTTTCGTGTGATGGTAGGGCTTGGTTTGTTAATGTTGCTAATGAGTGTTATTGCCCTTTATTTACGCTTCAGAAAACAACTTTATACGAGTAGCTGGTTTCATAAACTGTGTATTTTACTTGCTCCCATGGGCTTTATTGCCTTGATTACAGGCTGGTTTACTGCAGAAACTGGCCGTCAGCCCTGGGTGGTATACAACTTGATAAGAACAGCGGATGCGGCATCAGGTGTTTCTATGCATAATGTTTCAATATCGCTGGTGTTGATTCTGCTCGTTTATGGCGTGATTTTTGGTTTTTTCTATTTCTTGTATTTCGGAAAAATTGTTGGTAAAGGTCCCGAAACTGCAGATGAAATGGATATGCCTTTTATTTATATGCACCCAGAGGTGAAAAAATGACAATCTTAGCATTAGCTTGGGCAGGAATAATCGCTTTCTGCGTAATGATGTATGTCGTTTTAGATGGTTTTACACTAGGCACAGGCATGATGATGCCTTTTTTAAAGGCAGAGGAGCGCAATATTGCCATGAGTGTGATTTTACCAACTTGGGATGGCAATCAAACCTGGTTGGTTCTGGGTATGGCATCACTATATGGCGCATTTCCTTTAGCGTTTAGCACCTTGTTACCCATTTTATATATTCCTCTTCTATTGATGGTTTTAGCTTTACTGTTTCGGGGAGTGGTTTTTGAATTTCGACTTAAGGCAGATAAAAAGGGGCAGCGTTACTGGGATGGACTTTTTTTCATTTCAGGCTTGGCGGTGACTTTTATGCAGGGCAGTATTTTGGGTAATGTGATTCAGGGTTTTAATGGTCCATATCAATGGATTAACAGTTTTAGTTTGATGACAGCCTTAGTATTGATAGTCGCATATTCCTTGTTGGGTGCAACACGGCTGATATTGAAAACATCAGGCAATATTCAGACAATGATGCGCCGTATTGCAAAAATCCTGACCCCGTTATTTGGTTTTTTATTGGTTGCGGTAAGTATTTTCTCACTTTATGTCAGCAAGGAAATCAATAATACCTGGCTTCATCAATATAATCATTTGTTGCTTGCATTATTTCCCGCAGTAGCATTATTCGGTTTTATTTTTTTATGGCTTGGTTTGCTTCGTTCATGGGAGCGAGCACCTTATTGGTGTACGGTTTTAATTTTGCTTTGTTGTTATGCGGGTTTTGGTTTTGATATTTTTCCCTATATTGTGCCTTATTCCATTACCATTCAAGCGGCTGCATCGCCACCAAACACGCTTCGTTTTATTATGGTAGGTGCCTGTGTAATGTTACCTGTTTTACTGATTTATACATTTTACTCGTACCATATTTTCAAAGGAAAAGTGAATGAGGTTATTCATTACTAGGGCATGTTCTCAAATAAGTAAAAAACAAAATGCGTGGCTTTGGTTTATCGGCTTATATTTTGTATCACTGGTCTCAATGGCTTTGGTAATGTTCCTTATTCATGTGTTGTTGGGTTATCTGATGAGATAGGGTATATATTAGCAAAATTTTGAACTACAATGTTACATGTAACACATCATTGCATTGGTGAAATATATGCGCAAAACAATCTCAGAAAGAGTCAAAAATCATAGAGACAAGCTTCGATTTGCTGGGCTTAGGCCTATTCAGCTATGGGTTCCTGATACCCGCCAACAAGGATTTGAAGCAGAATGCCAACGGCAATCTATGCTTTTATCTCGCGATAAAGATGAGAAGGCAATGCTGGACTGGCTTGAGTCTATTTCAGATAAGGATGATTGGGTATGAGAGGAAAAATAGTCTCTATCGCATTACAAGGGGATTATGGTAAACCTCGTTCAGCGGTTATCATTCAATCGACGTTGTTTAATCATCACCCTTCGGTTTCTATTTTACTGATTACGAGTGAGCTTCGAGAAACTCCCTTGTTTCGGCTTACTATCGAGCCATCAAGTACAAATGGACTGCTAAAAAAATCGCAAATCATGATAGATAAAATACAAACCGTTTCAAGAGATAAAGTTGGTGAGGTATTTGGAAAGTTGACCGATTCTGAATTACTTGAAGTGAACCGGTTTCTTGCCTTGTTTTTAGGGTTGGGTTAGCTTGATGCATTTTTCCCGCTAACAAAGTACTAGCACTTATATAGTCTGAGGTATCGACACATAAATTGAGAAAAAAACGTTAAATTTTAATAGGTTAGCTGCTATCACGTAATTAAGGTTTTAGCACTGAAGCCTA
>JABEVJ010000074.1 GCA_013043985.1 Legionellales bacterium
AACCAGCAATAGTTATTCATATTGTGCAGTTTTAATCGTTTCATAGGGCGGAAAAGAGCAAGTCAAAAACCCTAAATATGAAACGCTTCGGGTATATATCTGATCCATTCGTAAAATGCGAATCGCGAATCGCGAATGATGTGATTATTTTGAGTGGCTTGAAGTTATCCCAAACTGATCCTCTTCTCAAACCAAACCCGTATATCCTGGATTTCCTCAGGTGACACACCATGAGCAATAGGATAACTATGCCAGGTCACTGGAAAGCCCGCTTCTTTAAATGCATTGACCAACGCCACACCCGAAGAAAAAGGAACCACATCATCTGCTGTGCCGTGAGCGATTAAAACTGGCAAACGATGCGTGGTTTTTTCGAATAATTCGTTGATAATCGGCATAAAAGTGGATAAACCAAGTATCCCGCCCAGTTTTTTTTGTGATGTCAGTGCAGCGTAAACAGCCATTGCCCCACCTTGTGAAAAACCCGCCAAAAAGATATTTTGTGGTAAAATACTGCTTGCGATCTGAGCGTCAATTAGTCCCTCAATTTCTGTGGCCATAGCAACGATATCTTCTGGAACGTAACCGTACTCGCCATCACGATAAAAAATATCGAACCATGCTCTGGCAGGCATCCCGCCAAACAGACTAACCTGACGTGTGGGAGCATGAGGTAAAATAAAACGAATACTAGGGCTTGTTTGTGGTTGCAATTCAGGCATAATCAGCTCAAAATCGTGACCATCTGCGCCGAGGCCGTGCAGCCATATAACCGAATGCGTTGGGGTGATTTGGGGTTCAACAATGATAGTTTCCAACATGGTGTATCTCATGAATAAAATATACTCTTCACGCTTGAATTTTTGGCGTTGTTGCAAGCTCGAAAGACGTCGGTCATGTATTTGGTACACACTCCCTCGTCTTTCTCGCTTGCGCCTAGCCAAAAATCCAATCGCGAAGAGTATAGTAAGTGTTTTTTTGGCAGCAAGTACTTTACTAAGTGGATGTGGGCAGTCTGGCCCATTATATTTACCCCCACCGCTAAAGCCAACTAAGAGTATGCCATTGAAGCCGCCACCAACACAAGCACCAACCGAAACAGTGACGACAACGACCTCGCTAATACCTCAAGATACCCGAGTTGATGATCTCACTAATCCGCCACCACCAGTGAACCTGAATACACCCTCTTGAGAATCCGATGACCATATCTAAAAACCTATTCACATTATCATTGCCCACCCATGCTGGAGAGCCCATACAATACGGGCAATTATTCGGTAGCAGTATTGCTTTAGCACTGGCAGAAGTACTTGGCAAATCACAGCAAAGTGCTTTGATTATTTGTCAGGATACCTTGGCCGCGCAACGCATTGAAAATGAGCTTGCATTTTTTATACCGGATCAAAAGTCGCGGATCATGAGTTTTCCCGATTGGGAAACCTTGCCTTATGACAGCTTTTCACCACATCAAGATATTATTTCAGAGCGAATCGCCACGCTTTACCGTTTATTGAATCAACCCCATGTTATCTTGATTGTACCAGTCACGACTCTCATGCATTTTATTGGCGAAAAAACTTTTATTGAACGTACCAGTCTTTATCTGAAAACGGGTGATAAGTTGAGTATCGGTCATGTGAGGCAACAATTTGAAAAACGTGGATATCGTTGCGTCAATCAAGTGTATGAACACGGTGAATTTGCAGTGAGAGGTTCGATTCTGGATATTTATCCAATGGGAGCAAATGTACCGTATCGTATTGATTTATTTGATGATGAAATTGATACCATTCGCGAATTTGATCCCGAAACACAGCTTTCGCAAGGAAAAATAAAAGAAATTAATTTATTGCCAGCACTGGAATTTCCATTTGATGAAGTTGGAGTTAGTCTGTTTCGTCAAAATTGGCGAGCATCTTTTGAGGGTAATCCACTGAGCTGCCCGCTTTATGAACGCGTGAGCCAAGGTATGCTGGCGGGTGGGATTGAATATTATTTACCACTATTTTATCAGCAAGCAGGAACCTTATTTGATTATTTGCCAGAGGATTGTTTACTGGTTCGTATTGATGAAATAAAGGATGCCGCCGACCATTTTTGGCAGGAAGTGTCAACGCGATTTACCCAATGTAATATTGATCGAACCAAGCCGCTGCTAAAACCTGACAAATTATTTTTGCGGCCAGATCAGTTGTTGGGAGCCTGCAAACAGTTTAAACAAATTCAACTGAATCACTCTCCATTTGCTGAAGCGAAAACAACGCGGCAAAATCTTGCCACAGCATCCATGCCTGAGGTACAAGTTAATCACAAATTACAAAATCCATTAATCAATTTACAAACCTATTTGGCAGATTTTCACGGTCGTTTATTATTTTGTGTGGAGAGTGCAGGGCGGCGAGAAGCCTTGCTTGCGCTTTTGCAAACCATTGCAGTTCATCCCAGGTCTGTTGATAGCTGGAAAGCGTATATTGCATCAGAAGAACGTTATAGCATTACGATTGCACCGTTGGATGAAGGTGTAAACCTGCCTGAACAAAGTTTGTTAGTGATCACCGAGGCACAATTATTTGGTTCGTACGTCCTACAGCAACGACGACGTAAATCGAAGAAATTTGATGCAGAACAATCCGTACGTAATTTAGCTGAGTTAAGTATTGGTAATCCTATTGTTCACCTTGAGCATGGTGTTGGACGCTATCTTGGTTTACAACTGATCAAGGCTGGTGATGTTGAAGGTGAATACTTAACCATCGAATACGCTGGCGGTGATAAGATTTATATTCCGGTGACATCCTTGCATCTTATCAGTCGTTATAGCGGCATGGACATGGATCATGCGCCTTTAAACCGTTTGGGTACGAATCAGTGGCAAAAAGCAAAAGAAAAAGCCGCTGAGCAGGTTCGCGATGTAGCAGCCGAGCTTCTGGATTTATATGCAAAACGCGCTGCGCGAGCAGGTTTCAGATTCAATGCCCCTGATGATGATTACACCCGTTTTTCAGCCGGATTTCCTTTTGAAGAAACGCCGGATCAAGCGGATGCCATTCAAGCTGTTTTGACTGATATGCAGTCTGGCCGACCGATGGATCGCTTGGTGTGTGGTGATGTTGGTTTTGGTAAAACCGAAGTGGCGATGCGAGCGGCCTTTATGGCAGTCAACTCAAATAAACAAGTGGCTGTTCTAGTGCCAACGACACTTTTGGCACAGCAACACTATGAAACGTTTAGTGATCGCTTTGCGGATTGGCCGATTAATATTGCAGCATTGTCACGTTTTCAGACCGCGAAACAAAAAACAACCGTTTTGGAAAAATTAAACAAGGGTGATCTTGATATTGTTATTGGTACGCATACCTTAATTCAGGATAAAATCAAATTTCAGCGCTTAGGTTTATTGATCATTGATGAAGAACACCGCTTTGGTGTGCATCAAAAAGAAAAATTAAAAGCGTTGCGTTCGGAAGTGGATATTTTAACCCTGACGGCTACTCCAATTCCTCGCACCTTGAATATGGCCATGTCAAACTTACGTGAGTTATCGATCATTGCGACACCGCCTGCCAGACGTTTGTCAGTCAAAACGTTTTTACACGAACGCAGCAATACGCTTATTCGAGAAGCCTTGCTAAGAGAAATATTGCGTGGAGGTCAGGTTTATTTTTTACATAATGATGTAGAGTCAATTGATAGAGTCGCCTCGGAGCTAACGACACTGCTTCCCGAAGCACGAATTAATATCGCACACGGGCAAATGCACGAACGGGAATTAGAGCACGTGATGACTGAATTTTATCACCAACGTTTTAACGTGTTGGTTTGTACTACGATTATTGAAACAGGGATCGATGTGCCCACAGCGAATACCATTGTGATAGATCGAGCGGATAAATTTGGTCTTGCTCAATTACATCAGTTACGCGGGCGAGTAGGGCGTTCGCACCACCAGGCTTATGCTTATTTATTAGTGCCGCCGGAAAAGAAACTGACAAAAGATGCTGAAAAACGGCTCGAAGCGATCACCGTCCATGATGCCCTGGGTGTGGGTTTTGTTTTAGCGACCCATGATCTTGAAATACGCGGAGCAGGCGAGCTGCTGGGTGATAATCAAAGCGGTAATATTCAGGCAATTGGATTTCATCTGTATATGGAAATGCTCGAAAAAACCGTTGAAGCGATTAAATCCGGTAAAACACCAGATAAAAACACCTCTGTTTTTGATACCCTTGAAGTTGAATTAAAAATTCCTGCTCTAATCCCTTCAGATTATCTCGATGATGTGCATGAGCGATTAGTTTGGTACAAACGTATTTCCAGCATCAAAAACGAAGCAGAACTGCATGAATTAAAGGTTCAGATGATTGATCGTTTTGGTTTATTGCCGCGCGCCTGTCAAAATTTATTTGAAATGGCGCAGATTAAATTACAGGCGCAAGTATTGGGGGTGAAAAAAATTGAGGCTAATCCATCGGGTGGGCGAATTGAATTTCAGCAAGATACCCGTGTTGAGCCAATTACCATTATCAAACTGATTCAACAAAAAGCCCATACTTTTCAGATGGAAAGTTCAAATCGATTACGTTTTAAATTGGGAAGCGATACAGCGGAAAAACGCATTGAGGTGGTTAAGTCGGTGTTAGCGTTATTGCGGTAGTAAATGATGTTCGAGTTCTTCAAGTTGAAGCACCGTAGCCCGTATTAGCGGGAAAAGTGCACATGAGTTCGAATTTCACTCTTTTAGAAAAGAGGTAAAAGAGGAGTATTTATTGGAAAGAGCGTAATACGGGAGAAAACCATCCCGTATTACGTTCTTTTCATGGCGTATCTCTTTTTTTAGCTCTTTTCTACAGAATTAAACCTCAAATATAGGTGCGCTATTTCCGCTAATACGGGCTACTCTTAACTATTATCACAGTGTATAGGTGTTAAACCAGTTGTATAGAGCCAGGATATTGGGCGACCAATGAATCAGACGTTAACAAAATGATACCCTCAACGGCTGATTGAGCAATCAAAATACGATCAAATGGATCTTTATGAATCTGCGGTAAATTGTCGAGCATAACCGTGTGTTCGCTGGTGATAGGCAGCTCTTGATAACCATTATCCAGAAGCCCG
>JABEVJ010000075.1 GCA_013043985.1 Legionellales bacterium
ATACTACCAGTCTTTCGAGGTTTTTCGAGCGAAGAACATCCAAATCTCGCGTTCAGGTGGGATGATAAACTTCGCATCTTGAAGTGCGATGGGTATATATACTCATGCGCCATCATTGATCTTCTCTTCCAAGCTTTCTATTTTCCTCTCTAATCGAATCAGGGTCTCATGTATGGCACTCAGATGGGCTTCGTCGATAGGTTTCAACAATTTTTTTTGATTTCGGGCCATAAAAAACGCAGAAAAATTACCTGTCAGTACCGCGAGCAGACCTGCCCCAAAAATCATAACAAGGACAGCCAGTATCCGTCCCATTCGGCTTGTTGGAACAATGTCGCCGTAACCCACGGTTGTTATTGTCTGCCACGCCCACCAAATCCCATCGCCAGCAGTTTTGACGCTTGGGTCAAAAGAAGCTAGCAGTAAACCTGAAGTGCTTGTCAGTAAAATAGCGACAAACAGAGTTGCTCCTAAATGATTGCGTGAAAGAAAATCGGTACTGAACTGAAACCAGGGCAAAACAAAGCGAAACATGACACAAAAGCGAATAATACGTACTAGTGTTGTGATATAAAGATGTACCCAAAATAAAGGAAACAGCACGATGATAATAGCCAGATTAAGCCAGTTACTTGCAAGATAAAACAATTTTCTTTTGGTTATAAAGCTTAAAAAAAGTGTTTCAGCTAGAAAAGACAACCAAATCAGCCAATTGGTATATTCATAAGCGGAGGAGGGTAGGCTATGATGTCGTTCCATATACCATTGAATCGGCAGCCAAAGTGCAATTAGCAATAGCCCGAATTCAAAATACCGATCAATTTTTTTTACTTGAGCAGACTCATCCTTGTCGATGCCAGCAACTCCCAGCCAGCAGCGGGCAATTTGTATCCAATCCTTTTTCTTTGTCATGTTTCCATTTCACTTTTTCTTTAGGCTAACCACAATGGCATCAGCAATATTGCTAAAACTGGGAATCATCAAATTAAATTGATTAATATGGGCGTAAAGCTGAGACGAGCTGCCTCCATCGAGGTTAAGTGCATTGTAACATGCCAATCCATCCTTTTCAGCTGGTGCTTGTAAAATAGCGGCAAAAGCATTGGGGGTCATGGCAATATTCTCGGTAATCGCAATAATAACACGATTCTCTTTATCAATTCCTAAAGCACTGCGGGAGGCATAACTGTCTTTTAAAGGGGGAATGCTGCCATCAACAACAAGGCGCGGCCCAGACTGAACTGCAAAATTAATGGATGGGTTGAGACTAAATGTCTGCTGGGATGAGATATAAGGATGTGTGCTATTAAGAATATAAAAAACACCCCACCAACTAATGGGACGAAGAGGATTAAGTAATTGGCCATCTTGAATGCGTAAACCCAATTCGTTATGAAATGGATCAAAAAATCCACCGTTTATAGCAATCAAGCCTTTGGCATCAAGTGCCAGATTGATGATATTGTCACTTGAGCTTCCATAATCTTTGGCACGAACAAGTGAAATTTTATAATCATTAAGATTAACCCTAAAGGCATGGATTTTACCTCCAGCGCTATTTACAGTAACATTGGTGTAATCAAGACCATTGCTTAATGTTTGCCACTCTGTATCTGCCAACGAGATTGGGGTAAAGTAAAGCGTGATTAACAATATAAGCAGATTAAAGAAGAACTTCAGCATGAAAGATATGCATCCTCATCGTAATATTTATACAGCCAGTCAAAATGACGCACCATTGGAAGACAGCCTGAGTGGTGCCTCCTTGTCTGCAGGTTCAAGAGAAGGGGTTGCTGCCTCTTTCGTTGCAACCTCTCCTTATCAACCCAGCCCTCATGACTACCTTATTCAGCATTTATCTGTCGGCACATGCACTCAAGCCGAACAAAAAATTATTCTCAACGACGTTAATCTTGCCATTCCTCACGGAAAAACGCTAGCATTAGTTGGTGAGTCGGGTTCAGGAAAAAGTTTAACTGCATTATCCATTATTCAATTATTGCCCACTGGACTTGCTTATGGTGATAAAAGTCAAATTTATGTTGATGAACTATCCATTCTTGATCTGCCTGAACATGCTATGCAACAGGTGCGTGGAAAGAACATTGGTTTTATTTTTCAGGAACCCATGACGGCATTAAATCCTGTTCTAACCATTGGTCAGCAATTGGCTGAAACTTTAACTTGGCACCATATTGCTGTTCAAAATATTTCAAGCAAAGGGCAAGTTAAGTCTTATATCAATAAAGCGTTTTCGAACCTACAAAAAGATCAATATCACTTCCTAGCCGCCTTACTCTTCTCGCTTGGCATTACTGAACCGATGCGCTGTCTGCATTGTTATCCACATCAACTCTCAGGCGGGATGAAGCAGCGAGTGATGATTGCCATGGCTTTAGTTGCTGAACCCAGTTTTTTGATTGCCGATGAGCCGACAACCGCAGTTGATGTGACGGTTCAGGCACAGATATTGAGTTTGCTTCGACAAATTCAAAAAGAGCGTGCTTTATCAATGTTATTTATTACTCATGATTTATCAGTGGTGAAACAAGTCGCTGATGATATTGCGGTGATGTACCGTGGCCAGATAGTGGAATATGCTGACGTTGCCACATTTTTTGGTTCACCCCAGCATCCTTATAGTCAGCAATTATTTGCTGCGATTCCCAGTTATGAAAAAAGAGGCTGTTTATTACCTGTTTTAGGAGAGGAAGGAGGGATTAAGCTTTCTCCCTTGAGCAAAGAGCAAGATAATCAGGTATTGCTTGAGGTTAAGGATTTATGCATTTATTTTCCTATCAAGCAGGGCTTATTCAGGCGTACAGTTGAAGTGGTCAAGGCCGTGGATAACGTTAGTTTTCAGCTTTGTGGAGGTGAAACTTTAGCCGTTGTTGGAGAGTCAGGTTCAGGAAAAACGACCTTGGCAAAAGCTATAATGGGGTTATTAACTATTAGTTCGGGCAACATTTTATATGCAGATTCTGCAGTAGAATTTTCGAAGAAGTCTGATATACAAATGGTGTTTCAAGATCCCTACTCATCTCTCAATCCCAAAATGCTAGTTGCAGATATTATTGTTGAAGGTTTGCGCGCACGCGGTGAACGCATTAAAAATGCTGCCAAGCTTCCAGCGGTATTTAAATTATTGGATCAAGTTGGTTTGCCAAAAGAGTCATGTAACCGATATCCGCACGAATTTTCAGGTGGTCAACGACAACGAATTGCTATCGCTCGTGCGTTGATTTTGTCACCGAAAATACTGCTATTGGATGAGCCAACCAGTGCACTGGATTTATCCATGCAGGCCCAAGTGCTTAATTTATTAAAAACGCTGCAGCAAGAGTTGCAATTAAGTTATTTATTTATTACGCATAATTTGTCAGTGATGAGTTATTTTGCTGATCGGGCTTTAGTGATGCAAAACGGTCATCTTGTGGAGCAGGGTTCGATTGAATCCATCTTATTTTCGCCAGAGCATCTCTATACGCAAACGCTGGTTAAATACGCTCAAGTTTAATCTTTATTTTTTTCATAATAAGCACCTCCGGCAACACCCACAGCAGCAGCGGTTGCCAGGCAGCCAGATAAACTTAGCGTTACTATTGTAATGAGGAGTAAGTGAGTAATTAAGGTAAATTTGTTCATTGGGTTCTCGTAAAATTTTTGTTTGAGGCATAGAATAATTAATTTCATGCGAAAAGTCTATAGTTGCTGTTGCGTATTGTGGTCAAAATTCGCACTGAGCGGTAGCCCTCAATAAGTCTGCAAACGAGATTGATTATTTCATCGCACTCTATGGATATAATGAACTTGAACAAACGCTTGTATTTGCAGGCTTACTGAGGGGTAGAGCTTGTTTCCCCCTCATTACGCGTGCAATTACTATCATTATTGAAGCATCAATAAAACCAGTACTACAAGGGTTAATATAAGTCCATTGCACGCTAATGAGGGCTACAACTACAGCTCCGTGCGAATTTTGACCATATTACGCGACAGCGACTATATATAGTCTCCGCGATTGAGATCGCGAGATTTATGACGCAGCTATTTTTCGTCCTATGCAATAATTAAAACAAGCAATAGTTACTCATATTGTGCAGTTTTAATTATTGCATAGGGCGGAAAAGAGCAAGCCAGAAACTCGCGATCTCAATCGCGGAGACTATATACCCAAGATACTTC
>JABEVJ010000076.1 GCA_013043985.1 Legionellales bacterium
AAATTCCTCGATGAAGTCAGCCTTGTTGGACAACCTTTTATCAAAGATCCTGATTCAAAAGTGGGGGTTGTGCTGAAAAGAGCACAAGCCCAAGTCATTCAGTTCATTCGATTTGAAGTGGGTGAAGGCATTGAGAAAAAATCAGATAATTTTGTTGCAGATGTATTAGCTCAAGCTCGAGGCAATTAAACATGCACCCAAATCAACCTGTTTACCAGCGTATATTACTCAAATTGAGTGGTGAAGCACTTATGGGCGAAAGTCACTTTGGCATTGCTCCTCATGTTTTAGGACGTATTGTTGCTGAAATTGCGGAGCTTTGCGATGCAGGTATTCAGGTTGCTTTGGTCATCGGAGGTGGTAATCTCTTCCGAGGTGCTGCCCTTTCAGAAGCAGGTCTTGGTCGGGTCACAGGCGATTACATGGGGATGCTCGCTACGGTCATGAATGCTTTAGCTTTTCGTGACGTACTGGAAACGGCCTCCATTCCGGCACGTATTATGTCCGCAATTACGATGACAGGAGTGGTTGATCCTTTTGACAGGCGCAAAGCAATCTATCATCTTGAAAATGGCCGTGTTGTTATTTTTGCAGCAGGAACGGGTAACCCATTTTTTACCACCGACTCAGCTGCCAGTTTACGAGCTATTGAAATTGAAGCAGATATATTACTCAAAGCGACAAAAGTAGATGGTATTTATTCGGCCGACCCGCTCAAAAATTCGGAGGCAGTCAAATACCAGCAGCTAACTTATAGTCAAGTCATTGAGCAGAATCTGCAGGTGATGGATTCAACAGCTATTTGTATGTGCCGGGATCATAACATGCCGATGAGAGTGTTTAATCTTAATAAACCCCATGCGGTAAAAAATATTGTTTTTGGTGCTCACGAAGGTACTCTTGTGGTAGGAGATGAATAAATGATTAAAGAAACTCAGCAATCAGCCGAAGCACGGATGAAAAAATGTATTGAGAGTTTGCACAATGATTTAGGTAAGATACGGACTGGTCGCGCTAGTATAGGTTTGCTTGATCCTGTTCGTGTTAGTTATCACGGTAGCGATGTTCCTTTGTCACATGTTGCTAGTGTTGCGATTGCTGACTCCAGAACGCTGACTGTTACGCCATGGGAGCGAAACATGATGATGACAGTTGAAAAAGCCATCTCAGCCGCTAATTTAGGGTTAAATCCATCTAGTGTAGGTGGACAAACCATTCGGATTCCATTACCACCATTGACAGAAGAAAGGCGGAAAGAGTTAATTAAGGTTGTTAAAACTGAAGTTGAAAATGCAAAAGTCAATATTCGTAATGTGCGTCGCGATGCTAATACCGAGCTTAAAGATTTACTCAAAAAGAAATTAGTCAGTGAAGATGATGAGCGTCGCAGTCAAGAAATTATTCAAAAATTAACGGATAAATTTATTGCAGAGACTGATACCATTTTTTCTCATAAAGAGAAAGATCTGTTAGAAATTTAACCAGTATACTCCCGCAATTGAATTTGCGGCTAGGCGCGGTTGACTCGAGCCGCCGGAGTGTACTTCCTGTACATGAGGACGGCGAGATGTCAACCGCAACAACGTCGCAGATTCAATTTCGAGGAGTATAAATGGATAACCCAGCAATTTCCCCCCCACCGCGTCATATCGCCATCATCATGGATGGTAATGGTCGGTGGGCAAAAAAACGGTTTTTACCTCGTTTGGCAGGACATAAAGCAGGAGTTGATGCAACTCGCCGTATTGTTGAAGCTGTTGGAAAGCGCGGAGTTGAAGTTTTATCGCTATTTACTTTTAGCAGTGAAAATTGGCAACGTCCCTCGGAAGAAGTTGAAAATATACTGAATCTTTTTTTACGTGCCTTACAAAGCGATGCCAATAATTTGAATAAAAATAATGTGAGATTACGAATTATTGGTGATTTATCCGCTTTTTCGTTTAAATTACAGCAACATATTGTTGAGGCGGAAAAACTAACCTCTCATAATACAGGCCTGACACTGGTCATTGCAGCCAATTATGGTGGGCAATGGGATATTCTGAATGCAGTTAAGCAAATTGCATATCAAGTTCAAGCAGGGCAGTGTTCCCCTGAACAAATTACGCCTGAATTATTTCAATCTCATTTAGCGCTGCATGATTTACCGTATCCAGATTTGTTTATTCGTACGAGCGGCGAGCAACGTATTAGTAATTTCTTTTTATGGCAGCTAGCTTATACTGAGATGTATTTTCCTACGGCTTATTGGCCTGATTTTGATGAGAAATGGCTTGATGAAGCATTGCGTTTTTATGCGAGTCGTCAGCGGCGTTTTGGTTTAACTGATGAACAAGCGGAGGCAAAAAAGAATGCTTAAAATGCGAATTTTGACAGCATGTTGCTTATTCCCAATCGTTATTGGAATGCTGTTTTTACCAAAGGAATGGTTTGATTTGGCCATTGGTCTGGTGCTGATAGTTTCAGCATGGGAATATAGCAGCTTAATAAACTTGTCACTTTATTTATACCGAGTTCTTTACACTTTGTTACTCGTATTTGTGTATGCAATCGGTCTTATTTTTCCCTATCCTTTTTTATTTGTCGGAACGCTTTTTTGGCTAATAGCTACAATTTTTTTGGTCAAATATCCTTTTGGCAACGCACAGTGGAATGCTTGGCGTTGGTTGCCGCCCTTAGTTGGTTTTCTGATGCTTTGCCCTGCAAGCCTTGCCTTGGCCGTCTTACACAGTATGCCACATGGATGGGAGTGGGTTTTATTTCTTTTATTGTTAGTATGGGCTGCGGATATTGGAGCGTATTTTTCAGGACGTTTTTGGGGGAAACATCCGCTTGCACCTTTAGTTAGTCCAAAGAAAACAATCGAAGGGTTCTATGGAGCTTTTTTTGCTGTTATGCTAGTGATGGGTGTTTATCTTTGTATTTGGCATTTTTCGATTTTTAGACAACCCTTGTTTTTTGTTTTAGTTTTGTTGATTTTTTTATTCTCGGTTATAGGCGATTTAGTTGAGAGCGGAATAAAACGTTGGATGAATGTTAAAGACAGCGGGGGAATCTTACCGGGTCATGGTGGAATATTAGATCGCATCGATAGCCTGCTTGCAGCCGCGCCTTTTTTCGCACTCGGGATAAAGTTATTGTCTTAGAGCTGGCAAAATAACCGTATACGAATTTAATGTCGCAACCATATCTCCTTCATGCAAATGCATTTTTAACATCCTTGCAAGGTGCGGATCGATGATAATATAAAGCGTATCTTTAGAAAATTGGCCTTGCGAGGCTTGTATCAATAATTGCTTACCGACACTCATATACTGACTGTTGTCTTGACGCGCAAAATAACCGAGATTAACGGTCATATGATGAGTCGCAGCATAATGGATGTAATCACCAAAATTTTTTATTTTTATATTTGGCATGGAAATTGGCGGAAGAAATACCATTCGGGAATAAGATACCTCTCGGGAAGCATTTTGCGGGTTTCTGACTTGTCTATAAGTGGCGAAATATTGATGGAGTCCTTTTATTTTAATTGATAAATCAACCAACTGAAGCACAAGTGAGGCACTTAATAAAAAAATTAACCACTGGGTTTTTAACCGCGAGTTGAGGATTATAAAAGTCATCAGCATGAGAAAATAATAAGCTGGCCAAAAAAATCTTCCCGAAGCACGAAACATATTAGTTAACACAAAAGAATATTGAGGTAATGAATAGGAAAATAAAAGTGAATGGCCAATATAGATGACATTTGAAATTGCATACAATGTAAGTAAAGTACAGACAACAATCATCGGCAGCCATAATACCAATGTTTTTTTACCAGGTCGTTTTTGAATAAGGCAAGCAAGACTGAATACTAGCAATGTCAAAATACCCATACCAAAATAATTAAAGCCCTCCACGCCTTGCTCGCTAAATAAGGGCAATATCGGCTGGATAAAGAAAGACCATTTGCTTGGCTCAAGGACTGATCCGGTTGTAGGCATAAACGGGGCGAGAAGATTCATTGAGTTCAGGCCATATCCACCTGCATCAATAATACCGGAAAATGGAATGACAAAATAACCCACTGTCCATGCTGCTAAAAACGCAGTAAAAATAGTAAGAATGAAGAAAACAGTACTTTGCTTGATAGACAAATCTTTATCAATCAAGATATGTCGCAGTAAAAATGCGAGCCAAAGCGCAAATACCATGAAAGCTAAATACGCATGAGTAAGTACTGCAAAGGTGATTAGTATCAGCCAAAACCAATTAAGATTAAACCGATACGGTCGAATATAAAGCCAAAACCCGGCTAAAATTAACCATTGCGCTACCAGTGATTGATCTTCCATCACGCGATTTAGCATGATAGGGCTCATGAGAAAAAAGAGGGTGATACAACATTTTATAAAGTTATTTTTTGTGATATAACAGCTTAATGCCCAGGCGAAAGTGCCTTGCATAAAAAAACAAAAAGCATACCAAAAACCAAAATATTGAAAATTTTCCGGTAACCATTGAGAAAAACACTTAAAAATCAAAGCTAAAATAGGAATTGAATCAGTGTAAACAATGGATGTGGGGATGGGATATCCATAACTTTGCATCGCTCCCAATGGAAAATGCCAAGTCTCATTACGAAAAAATTCCCAACCCACAAAATGTTGGATAGAATCCTGATTAGTATTTTCAAGCAACCAAGCAACATATTGCGGATGTAAAATACAGGTGCCAAATATACTGAGGAAAAAAATCAGCCCGAGACTGCCGCCAAGCAACAAGCTGAATTTTTCTTGTGCCTGATAATTAGCCAACACCATTAAACTCACCCTGGATAAATAAACCCACGGGTGGAGTAAGTAATTGCTGTGTCCAGGTGTTACCACTATCTGAGCTTTGAGCGGTGAATGGCATGTCGACACCAGTCAGAGACTCATAATAACCAACTGCCACACACGTATTATTACTACAAGTGACACCGTTTAAATAACCATAACGAAATCCTGTTGGTATAGGAAGTGTTTGTTGCGACCAGGAATTGCCTCCATCTGCAGTTACCGCAACTGCTGGATAAGCTCTATATTCGACACCATACGTATAATTTCCTACCGCAACACAATAATTACTGGTGCAGTTTATTCCTTGAAACGTACCTTGGGTAAATGAGCCAGGCGGCGTCAAAGTTTGCTGCGACCAGCTAACACCATCATTAGTACTAATAGCCACGGTAAGATAATCATGCCCACTATTATCAAAATAATTCCCCACAGCTATGCAGCTAATCGCTGAGCAGGCAACGCCATTAAGCTCGCCATTAGAGTAACCATTTGGTAAGGTCAATGTTTGTTGTGTCCAGGTGACACCTTTATCAGGACTCAATGCAATGCCAGGCAGAGAATCAAAGCTGATATTTTGATATGCTCCCGCGGCGATACAAATATTGCCAACACAAGTAACTCCATTTAAGCTTCCCTGGTTCATGCCTGGAGGTGAAGGAAGAACTTGTTGCGACCAAGTTGTTCCAATATCATTTGACACTGCTATTGTTGATATTGCGTCACCCGTTGCTGTCTGGTTGTAGTCACCCACAGCCACACAGCTTTGACCAGCACAATAAATGCCATTCAAAATCCCTGTATCATAGCCAACGGGTGCAGGTAATGTTTGCGGTGACCAAGTTTGGCCTTGGTCAGTACTTCGGGCAACGTCAGAATAAGTATTGCCGCATATCTGTTGTAGAGAGCCTACGCTAACACAAGAACTACCTGTACAACTGACACCAGTAAAAAATCCCTGATCTCCATCAGGAGGCGTTAACCCTTGTTGTGACCAAGTTGTTCCCCCATCAGTACTGGTTGCTAGCGCAAAATATGAGTTAAAGGCGTTATCAAGATAATAACCGGCTGCAACTACTTCATTATTGGCTTCAATGACGTTGACATTTAAAGGAAATGCGGTACCTGCACAGGTCGTGCCGCCAGGAAAACAGACAACAAGATGATGTTTGGGGTTTGGATCATTTGCATTCACAGCCCCCGAAACCAATAACTCTAAGGTACAACTGTTATCCGTTGATTGATAAGGTTGTAATGTAAAATTAGTGCCACATAAATCAGGGATATTACTATTTGATGTTACCTGAGTCACATTCAAGGGTAAATATTTGACGAAATTGTTAGCACGCACACTGGTTGTATTATTAGTTACGGTATAAAAAGCATTGACGGTTTGCCCAGCCGTAAGCTGCGTAGGTAATGTTGTGCCTGTTTTTGGCACTATATTAAAAGGCAGAGCTTGAGCGAGTAAGGGGAAAATTAAAAATAGACTGCCAAGAGTATATTGTTTAGATATCATGTACGATGCTCCATTTCGTTTGTTTGGGTATATATAGTCTCCGCGATTGAGATCGCGAGATTTATGACGCAGCTATTTTTCGTCCTATGCAATAATTAAAACAAGCAAGTTATTCATATTGTGCAGTTTTAATTATTGCATAGGGCGGAAAAGAGCAAGCCAGAAACTCGCGATCTCAATCGCGGAGACTATATACCCAAGATACCTCAAAAATAATCCTACATCGTATCATCTTCGGGGGGCTTATGACGACGAAACCACTTGCGCTGCGTTGCGAGAGCAATGGGTGGCGTTACCTCTAACGGTTGCTCTGTTGCTTTGGTTGTTTCTTGTTCTGTACTTGTTGCAGTATTTTCCTGAGCAGGGATGGCGGGTTTCTCGCCAATCTTGGATATCCCTCTATCATCATTACTCAACTCATTTTCAGCCCAAGGTAGATGTCGGTACATGCCATCTTCAGAAAGACTAAAAAACGGATATTTAATGATTTCAAAAAACGGAGAATAATCAAAATCGCTAGGAGTAAATAATCGGGGATTGCGTTGAACTAATTCAAATTGTTCATTTTCAGTGCGATGCAATACAGGCAAGATAGGGAAGTGGACAGAGTTAAACGCTTCGGCCAGCAGTGATGAGCAAATCTGACGGGTTGCCTCACCTGCTTTATGTTGAAAAAGAGAAGAACGCCAGTGACGCGGCAAAAAATTCCAGGGAATAAGTAATCGGGCAAGATCTAAAACCTGACGCACATCATATTCGACACCAATTTTTCCAATGGCATACCCAATCACTTTTTGCGAGTCAACTCGTGAAATTCCCTTGGGGCGGCAAATACGAATGTGTGAGTGTTCGTAATGCGATAGTGGTGTGACGATGGTGCCTTTTCCAAGTAAGCCCTCTACGACGAGCTGCTCACTTTCGTCGCCTGTGTATGCTTCACGCACACGCTCTCTCAACATCAGATTTTCAATATCGTGCAAACGCCCAATATAGAGCATAGAGTGTGTCCATGGGCTTTGTGTGATAACCCGAATGACATCACTCACTCGACTTAAACCCTCAACTAGAAGTACGTCACATGGCCGGATCTCATAACGTAACCGCTCAAAATCTGACAAAGGCATCGCATCTCCGGGTTTTTCTTTCATTAACCAATTGGTTAATGATTGAACAAGAAGATCGCTAAGTGGTTTACTCATCTTTATTTACATTACTTGCTAGTTTTGCCGCTAAACCAGTATAACTTCTCGGCGACATTTGTTTCAACTTTTCCTTAACTGACTCTGGCAGAGCCAATTTGTCAACAAATTCCCTCAGTAAATCTTGATCAATCGTTTTACCGCGAGTGAGAGCTTTTAACTTTTCATAGGGTTCTGCAATACCGTATCGACGCATAATAGTTTGTATCGGTTCGGCCAGCACTTCCCAGGCTTGGGCAAGCTCATACTCTAAAACAGGAGGATTAATTTCCAATTTATTGATTCCTTTCAGACTATTTTCATACGCAAGTTGTGTGTGGGCAATAGCCACGCCTAAAGTTCTCATTAATGTAGAGTCAACTAAATCACGCTGCCAGCGAGAGGTAAGCAACTGGTTGCTAAGGAAATGCATCATTGCATTAGCCAAACCTAAGTTGCCTTCGGCATTTTCAAAATCAATTGGATTGATTTTATGCGGCATGGTGGAGGAGCCAACTTCATTTTCAACCATCCGTTGTTTAAAGTAACCCAAGGATATATATCCCCAGACATCGCGATTAAAATCGATCAAAATGGAGTTAAAAGTAGATACTACGTTAAATAGTTCAGCAATATAATCATGAGGCTCAATTTGAGTCGAGTAAGCATTCCATTCAATACCCAGATTATTGACAAATTGGCGGCTTAATACAAACCAGTCTATTTCAGGATAGGCAGCATAGTGAGCATTAAAGTTGCCAACAGCACCATTAAATTTGCCTCGTATAGCTACTTTTTGCAACTGACAGTATTGTCTTTGCAAGCGAGCGGCAAAATTGGCCATTTCTTTGCCAATGGTAGTCGGGGTAGCGGGCTGACCATGGGTACGTGCAAGCATGGGTTGTGCAGCAAAACGAACAGCAAGCTCTTGAATTGCTTTAATAACTTGTTTAGTAGTTGGGAGCAGTAGAGTTTCTTTGGCTTCTTTTAAAATAAGAGCATAAGCCAAATTATTAATATCTTCAGAAGTACAGGCAAAATGGATGAACTCGGCAATCTGCACTAACTCGGTATTGTCTGCTATCTTTTCTTTCAGGAAGTATTCAACGGCTTTAACATCATGATTGGTCGTTTTTTCAATCGCTTTGACACGCTCTGCATCACTCAGTGAAAAATTGTCGTAAATCTGATTCAAATAATCGCGAGCTGGTGTTGTTAATGCAGGCACTTCTTCGATATCGGGGCAATCAGCAAGCATTTCCAACCAACGGATTTCAACTAATACACGCTTTTTAATCAATGAAAATTCACTGAAAATGCTACGCAGTGAGGCCAGGCGATCGCCATAACGGCCATCAATCGGTGAGATGGCCGTGAGTGAGCTTAATTTCAAGGCTTCTGTTTTCATATTAAATAACCAACGCCAAATCATCAATCATGGCTTTCAGGAAGCGGCTTGCTTCCCCTCCTGTTGCTGCTCGATGATCAAATGTCACAGAGAGCGGTAACATACGATGAATTTCCATTTTTCCGTTGACAGCCACGACCTCATCACGCCCTCTGCCTGCGCCAATAATTGTGACCATAGGAGGAACTACCACAGGGTTCGCAAAATAGCCCGCAAAAACACCAAAATTGGATAGCGTAATGGTGGCTCCGCGCAGTTCATCTTGCGGTATAGTGCGATTTTTAACTTGCTCTTTGAAACGGTTGATTGTATTTCGAAGCTCGTTGGGTGCGAGTTTATCGGCATTTTTAATTACAGGTACAAATAAACCATCATCTGAGTCTACAGCAAGCCCAATATGAATATCAGATTTAATCTCAATACTTGGACCATGACCGTCAAAATACGCATTCATGACGGGTTCAATGCGACATGCAACACAAATAGCGCGAATCAAGCGTATGCTAAAATCAGAGCCTGCCTCCCAGGCCGATAGATCAGCAATATCACTCAATGTTACTGGCACAACACTTGCATGTGATTGCGCCATACTCGCTGCCATGGCTTTTCTTACCCCTTTTATCGGTTTCATGTTGGGATTTTGGGATGCTGGTTGGCTTGCAGCAATAGATGAGTTTGAAAACTGTTGTTTAATGACGTGACATAAATCATCTAAGCTAACTTCGCCATGCTTACCCGTAGCGGGCATCTTGGCTAAATCCAGCCCCAGTTTTTGTGCAATAACTCGAATAACCGGAAGTGTTTTAATCCTGCCGCTTTTTTCATGCCCTACATCAACGCCAAGCGCAGCTTCATGGATCACCGTGTCACCGACCTGGATTGATCCTGCTACCGTAGCTGCTGAGGAAGTGCTCGAAACAGGGGAGGGCTCATCAGCTTTCTTTATAGCTTCAGCAGATACAGACGTTGCAGCATTTTTCACAGGCTCCGCATCAGCAAATTCAACCAGTGGATTGCCTGTAGTGATGACATCACCCGTGTTGCCATAGAGTTTAGCAATTCTTCCGTTACGCGGCGACGGCACTTCAACAACTGCTTTTGCGGTTTCCATCGATACTAGCAACTGATCAACTTTAACTTCGTCACCAACATTCACATGCCATTCGTGAATTTCAGCATCGGGTAAGCCTTCACCTAAATCGGGTAATTTAAAAATGATACTCATTTGTACTCCAATGTGGTACGAACAGCGTCAACAATACGATCTTCTGTCGGTAAATAATGATGCTCCATTTTAGGGTATGGCATGGTGATATCATAGCCCGTTACCCTTTGAACAGGTGCAAGCAGCGAAAGAAGAGCCTTATCAGTGATTTGTGCGGCAATTTCAGATCCAAAACCACCCGTTCTAGGAGCTTCATGAATAATGACACAGCGACCTGTTTTTTCAACCGAGGTGAGCAGGGTATCAATATCAAGAGGGCTGATGGTAGCAACATCAATGACTTCAGCCCGAACCCCCTCTTTTGCCAGACTATCTGCGGCTTTATTGGTTTCATGAAGCGAAGCACCCCAACTAATCAGGGTAACATCTTGACCTTCACGCGAAACAAAACACCGTCCGATAGGCAGTGCTTTGCCATCGTTAGGTACCTCTTGCTTGACAAGACGGTAAATCCGACTCGGCTCAAGATAAATAACGGGATCTGGATCTCGAATAGCGGCTAAAAGTAAACCATAAGCACGGGCTGGACTCGAGGGAATCACTACCTTCAACCCTGGAACATGAGCAAACATAGCCTCAGGGCTTTCTGAATGATGTTCAGGAGCATGAATACCGCCGCCATAAGGAGCACGGGCAACCATTGGGCAGCTTAAACGGCCACGAGTGCGATTGCGCATACGTGCAGCGTGTGAAAATATCTGATCAAGGGCAGGATAAATAAATCCTACAAACTGGAATTCAGCAACGGGTTTAAGTCCTTGACTTGCCATGCCAATAGCTGCCCCGGCAATCATGGATTCTGCAAGCGGTGTATCCATTACCCGATCAGGGCCAAACTTTTGCAACAGGCCTAGCGTCGCCCTGAAAACACCACCATTCGTGCCAATGTCCTCACCCAACACAACCACATCATCATCAAGTTGCATTTCATAGGCAAGGGCTTGTGTAATTGCTTCAATCAATGTGATTTCAGTCATGATGTGCCTTCTCCTTGAATCGACTGGCGTAGGCTTTTTGTTCTGCAAGAACAGGAGGAAGCGTTTCATAGGTGTAATCAAAAATATCACCTAGCGTCTGGCGTGGTGTTTGTATGTAATCTTCCACTGCCTGCGCAACTTCAGCCTGACAATCTGCAATCAGTTTTTCTTCGCGCTCATTATCCCAAAACTCATGAGCCATCAAATAGTTTCGCAAACGGAGGATTGGTTCTTTTGTCCATGCTGACTGAACCTCTTCTTTGCTTCGATAGCGATTGGCATCATCAGCCGTGGTATGATCTCCCAGGCGATAGGTAATCGCTTCAATCAAGGTAGGTCCATGACCATGGCGGGCTTTTTCTAATGCATCTCCGACGACTTGACGAACCGCAACAACGTCATTTCCATCAACTTGTACACCTGCAAAACCACCTGCAATCGCTTTTTGAGCAATGGTCAACGTGCCTGTTTGATTTGAGCGATGCACCGAAATTGCCCATTGGTTATTATTAACAATAAAAACCAATGGTAAATTCCATGTCCCTGCAAGATTTAATGCTTCATAGAAATCACCTTTTGACGTACCACCATCTCCGATAGTCGTCACGGCAA
The DNA here is from genome assembly GCA_013043985.1 of Legionellales bacterium. Classification (GTDB taxonomy): domain Bacteria; phylum Pseudomonadota; class Gammaproteobacteria; order UBA1113; family UBA1113; genus JABEVJ01. The sequence continues at coordinate 11,743 of JABEVJ010000076.1, forward strand.
CACGGGGTTGTTTGCGGTATTGAAAGGCTTTTGCGATTCCTGCTGCGTGCAAACATTGAGTTGCAATTGGCACGCAAATTGGAAAATCTTCTCGTGAGTGGCGAAAATCACTTCCACGCTCATCACCACCCCAGTAACGAAAAATATCTACCATGGTGATACCGCGTTGAAGTTGAAGACCTTGATCACGATAGTAGGGGGCAATGACATCTTCTTTAAGCATTGCGTGCCCGATGGCAACAGACACTGCCTCCTGCCCTAATATGCTAGGGTAGGTTCCCATTTTGCCTGTGCGTTGTAAATTAATCGCCTTGGTATCAAAAGTGCGAACCAAAACCATTTCTTTGTAGAGAAACCGCAATACATCAGGGGTCATGTAAGAGGGAAATGGATGCGTGACCTCACTATTTTCATTTAAATATTGGTGGTATGTCACTTCAAAATTAGCGACAACAGGAAATGATACTTCCATAATTGAATCCTTTATAAGCGTTCTTCGGCAATATGATCGGCTACGAGGTTGGTTGGGAGGTGCAATTTGGCGGCTCGCTCAAAAATACCAAGCAGTTCAATATAAAGGTTATGAATTTTTTCTTTTGCGATAGCATCAGAGCCTTTTTCATACATGATAGTTGCTTGGATAAGACCACCTGCATTAATAACATAATCCGGTGCATATAAAATCCCTTTATTTTTCAGCATTTCTCCGTGCCGGTCTTCTGCTAGTTGATTATTTGCACCACCAGCAACAATTGAAGCCTTGATACGTGGAATCGTATCATCGTTTAGGATAGCACCCAATGCACAGGGTGAAAAGATGTCGCAATCAACATCATAAATAGCGTCGATGGGTACGACGGTCGCATTAAATTCTTTTTCACAGGCGGCAGTTGCCTGAGGGTTAAGATCACATACGGTGAGTATTGCCCCTCGCTCATACAATTCTTTTGCCAGAAAGTGCCCGACATAACCCAATCCTTGAATAGCCACTCTCAGGCCTTCTAGACTATCTTTGCCTAATTGGAATTTGGCGGCGGCTTCAATTCCGCGACAGATACCATGAGCGGTAAAGGGCGAAGGGTCAGACATGCTCGAAGTTGAGGCAACATAAGGTGTCTTGCTTGCAATAATGTCCATATCTTCAAGGACCGTACCGCTGTCTTTGGCAGCAATATAGCGGCCTCCTAACTCATCAACAAAAGCACCAAAGGCTTTAAAAAGAGCTCTTCGGTCAAAAACGCGCTTCGGCTTGATTACTACTGATTTCCCGCCGCCATATGCTAACCCGCTGATAGCCGCCTTATAGCTCATTCCCCTGGCCAGACGAAGGGCATCTATGATAGCAGCGTCAGTATCTGGATACTCAATAAAGCGACAGCCACCCAGTGCCGGACCCAATTTTGTGCTGTGAATTGCAACAATAGCCTGTAAACCCGTTCTAGGGTCGCTTTTGAGATGTAAATCAGTGAAAGGTACAGAATGCTCAAAATCAAATAAATCGTTAATTTTATTCATATTAATAATTCCCATTTTAGGTGGAAATGCAAACATATACTGAAAGTTGTTTTATGTCTATATTTTTATATTTCATTTTTAGGTTTTGTTAGATAAATCCGCTTAAATACGTTCTGTGGCCTGTCCGAATTAAGCGATGGGTATATACTCTGTTAAGGAATATAATAAAATGGATTAGGTAACTTAAATCCTTTATCAGCGTATCCACCCGTTAAATCACTTTGCTGATCGCCCATATTGACAACAATATCATAGCCTTGTGCTTCAAGCTTTTTACGCACAGCGGTTTTATAAACTTCAGCGGGTTGATGGATATTATCTTTTGTTCTGAAAACAAGACCATCCCAGTTCTTATATCCTGCTGCCTTTAGATTACGTATAGTTGCTGGCATTGCCGATATCGGGCGACCTGTTAAAAAAATGACGCTGACTCCATTTTCTTTTGCATAATTGTAAAGCTTCAAAGTAGGAGCAATCACCGGATCAACTCCCTTTAGCTGGAGTGTGTTCAGTTCATCCCAGGTACCGCCAAAATCCATGGCAACGATGTCGGGGTAATTAGAAAGAGAGGTTTCATCAATATCTAAAACAATGGCTAATTTTTTTGGATTTTTAGATTGCTTGTTGGTCGCAATATATTTTGCTAAATAGGCTTCTGCTGTCGTTGCAACCTGTTGCTGTTCTTTGAGATATTCGCCTGATGTCACATACTGTTTCAGTTGATCTTTCTCAACTTGCAAATTTGTGGGCTCAGCCAGGGCAAGAGCTGTGATAAAAAAGGTGGCAAAACAAATGGAAAGTTTTGAAAAAATTTTCATCATGAGTTCCTCAGACAGAGTGGGAATGGGAGAGGGATATGGTGGCTATAGGTGGACTCGAACCACCGACCTCAGCATTATGAGTGCCGCGCTCTAACCAACTGAGCTATATAGCCATAATGAAACCGAACACTGAATAAATCAGGCGTTCATTGTCATCAGTTACGATTGATTTGTCAATAGGAGAAAAAAATTTTTTTATATTTAGGCAAAAGTATTTTTTTCTTAAATATAATGATGCACAATCTTCCGGGATCACGAGTAGGAAAATATGAGACGCTGCGGAGACTATATACTCACCGCGATTGAGATTGCGAGTTTCTAAAATATTTTTTAGCTCGCTCGGTGTCATTCCCGCGAAGGCGGGAACCCATCGTCAAGCTTGCACGTTGCGTATTAATACATGGGTTCCCGCCTTCGCGGGAATGACATGAGCGCTCAAATACATAACGCAAATCTCACGTTTTCAAATGCGGATACTACATCCCCTACAAGATAGTAAAGAATTTATTTTTAATTCCTTAAGCTTCTGTTAATCTAGGGTGAGTTATGATCAATATAGAGGCAAGATTATTTACATGAGAGGTCAAAATTATGTCAAGTTTATTTAGAAAGGTTATTGAAAACAATCCAGTTGTTGCAATGAAACCAGTGGCTCCATTTAAAGTAGCCAATAAAACCCAAGCAGCTAATCAAGCTGAGCCTGTTAAGAATGCAGCAAAAAAAGTTTCTGTTAATTCAGTCAACGACGCTCTCAGAGCTGAACGTAAGGCACAACGAGCATCGTTTCTTGGTGCTGCAGTAGGGCAAGAACAGCAAAGTTTTGCTGGTGCGAAACGGCTTCAAAACCTTAGAGCACATTTTGATGGCCCTGCAAAAAGCTCAGTTAACAAAATTTAAAGCAGTACACTTAATTGACAACATTTAGGATGCAGGTGGATTAAAGGATAAGGAATATGAAACTCATTACACTCAATATTTGGGGTGGTTGTGTGCGCGATCCGCTGTTGCAATTTATTCAGACTCATTCAGAGGTGGATGTTTGGTGTTTGCAAGAGGTCTATCACTCGGCCGCGGACAAGATTTCAACCGATGACAGGGATGTTAGTCTAGACATTTATTCCGATATTCAAGATATTCTTACTGATCATAAGGCTTTTTTCAGACCAACTGTTCAAGGGATTTATGGCATTGCTTCTTTTGTCAAAAAAAATATTAAAGTGATAGAAGAGGGCGAAGTCAGTATTCATCATAATCATGATTATCCAGGCACAGGCCCTGCGCATTCCCGAAATTTGCAGTGGTTGACCTGTCATCACAATGATAAAACCTACTCTATTATGAATCTTCATGCCCTATGGAATGGACAAGGCAAGACCGATACCCCTGACCGAATTGCCCAATCTCACAAAATCAAAGCTTTTATCGATACCGTAAAAACACCTAAGATTGTTTGTGGTGATTTCAATTTAAGACCAGACACCAAGAGTTTGCATATTATCGAAAATGGACTGAATAACCTTATCGCTCAATATAATGTGACCTCAACTCGAACCAGTCTTTATAAAAAAGAAGAAAAATTTGCAGACTATATTTTTACTTCGCCTGAGTTGAGTGTGAATGACTTTAAAGTGCTACCTGATGAAGTTTCTGATCATTCCGCATTGTTGCTGGATTTTGAGTGTGCGCCTCTTGTCATGCCAGCGAAGGCTGGCATCCAGGATTAAAAGCTGGATGCCAGCCTTCGCTGGCATGACAACTACTTAAAAATCATTTTTCATCGCTATAATACTGCACACCAATATTAATTTTCTTCCTGCCATTTTGCACCCGCCAGTTATTGGTATCGCGCAGAGAGTAGGCACAGCCACAATACTCCTGCTGATAAAACTCTTCACGTTTTGAGATTTCTATCATACGACTTGAACCGCCATTTTTTCGCCAGTTAAAAGTCCAATAAGTCATTCCGTCATAAGGTGCGGCAGCCCGAATACCACAGTCATTAATTTGATCCATATTTTTCCAGCGGGAAATACCCAGCGAGCTGCTTATAACATTAAAACCATGCTCATGAGCATATAATGCCGTGCGAACAAAGCGCATATCAAAACACATGGTACAACGAATTCCACGTTCTGGTTCGTCTTCCATTCCCCTTGCACGTTTAAACCATTCATCTACATCATAATCGGCGTCAATAAATGGAATATTATATTTTTCTGCAAAGCGGATATTTTCATCTTTCCGAATATCATATTCTTTGCGCGGATGAATATTAGGATTATAAAAAAAGATAGTAAAATCAATCTCTGAAGAAAGCAAAGCCTCCATGACTTCACCCGAACAGGGCGCGCAGCAGGAGTGTAATAAGAGCTTATTTTGACCTTCTGGTAAGTATAGTTTTTCACGTTCAAAGGTTTGCATGTTGTTAAGACCCCAACTGAGTTTTAAATTTTAAGTATTGGTATTATATTGCAAAACGTCGAAATATGAAACGCTTATAGCACTATAGAAATCAGCGTGTTAGACTGACAAGAATTTTGTTTGCAAGGATAGCTAATCAAGTGAGAGCCGGACTGCGTTTAAAATTAATTTTAATTTTTATATTATCGGCAATGAGCTTGAATGGCTGTATGGTTGGACCTGATTTCAAAGCACCCGCCGCCCCAGCAGTTAAATCGTATACTGAAAAACCATTACCAAAGAAAACGGTGGCGACTCCATTGACCACAAGTGGAGGTAAATCACAACAATTTATCATGGGTCAAGATATTCCAGGTGAGTGGTGGACATTATTTCAATCAGCTTCACTTAATCGTTTAATTATGCTTGGAATGGAAAATAGCCCCAATTTAGCTTCAGCGATGATGACTTTAAAACAATCAGAGGAAACTTTAAAGGCACAGATAGAATCAACTATGTATCCAAGTGTCAATGGGCAATTACAAGGCGAGCGTCAGCGGTTTTCGGCAGCAACTTTTGGCGCAACAACTAGTCCACCAAGTGAGTTTAATCTTTACAACGCCACCGTCAATGTCTCATATACATTAGACGTCTTTGGTGCCAATCGGCGTCAAATTGAAGCGTTGCGGGCACAAGTTGATTATGAGGCATTTCAGTTACAGGCAGCATATTTAACTTTAACCTCAAATATTGTGACAACGGCAATTACAGCAGCCTCTCTGCAGGCACAAATTAAAGCCACAAATGAATTAGTCAAATCACATGAAAAACAGCTTACAATTGTTCAACGGCAATTTCTATTAGGTGGTGTTTCAAAAGCAGATGTATTATCACAAGTCGTTCAGTTAGAACAAACACAAGCTACGTTACCACCATTACAAACGCAATTAGCCCAAGCTAAATATGCGTTAGCTGTTTTAGTCGGGGAATTTCCTGGCAATAGCCAAATTCCAGATTTTAATCTGTCCTCATTACAATTACCAACGAAGCTACCTGTTAGCTTGTCGTCCAATTTGGTACGGCAACGGCCGGATATTCGTGCATCAGAAGCATTATTGCATGAAGCCAGTGCACAGGTCGGCGTTGCGACTGCTAATTTATTTCCACAAATTACGTTGAATGGTGCATACGGGTATACTGCCAACAACACCAATACCTTATTTACCCGGCAGGCCAATACCTGGGATTATACAGGTGGTTTAACTCAGCCTATTTTTAATGCAGGTGCTCTACAATCACAACGCAGAGCTGCTATTGATGCTTATAAAGCAGCAAATGCTGAATATCAAGAAACCGTTTTACTTGCATTTCAAAATGTTGCTGATACGTTGCGGGCGCTGGAAAACGACGCTAAAACCCTGAGAGCTGAAAAAGCAGCCGAGGTTGCAGCGAAAAAATCATTGAGTTTAACACAGTCACAATTTCAGTTAGGTGGTGTGAGTTATATATCATTGCTCAATGCAGAGCAACAATACCAGCAATCAAAAATTGCAACGATTCAAGCCGAGGCAACACGCTACGCCGATACAGCCGCTCTATTTCAGGCTTTAGGTGGAGGCTGGTGGAATCGTCAGCCAAATAAACTGGAGAAAAACAATGTTAAAAATGTTGCGTGATGAGAAAAGCCCATTACGAAAACGCATGTTTATGATGCTGATTTGTGTTGGCAGTTTATTTTTTTGTATTTTTTTGTATCAGATTTTCAAAATGATTATGATAAAACATTTTCTTGCGAGCAATAGCTCTCCTAAGGTCACTGTTTCTGCTATGAAAGTAGAGTATGCTAATTGGCAACCGACACTCAATGTCACTGGTAGTTTACGGGCTATTCGTGGAGTGAGTGTCACAACTGAATTGGCGGGTATGGTGACTGGTATTTATTTTAAACCGGGTAGTTTTGTAAAAGAAGGAACGGTGCTGGTTCAGCTTAATGCTGATGCTGATAACGCACAATTGCAGGCTTTGCAAGCCAGTGCTGATTTAGCGCAATTAACCTATAAACGCGATGCGGGTCAATATGCAGCACAGGCAATTAGCAAGGCAATACTCGATAATGATGCCGCCGATTTAAAAAATAAACAAGCTCAAGTCGCCGAGCAAGCGGCAATTGTAGCCAAAAAAACTATACGGGCGCCATTTGATGGCCGATTAGGTATTTCTGCCGTCAATCCTGGACAATATTTAAATGTTGGCGACAAGATTGTTACCTTGCAGCAACTTAATCCGATGTATGCTGATTTTTATTTACCACAACAATCACTGGTTGATATTAAAGTTGGGCAGACAGTCGTGCTCAATATTGACACTTTTCCTGGAAAAGCTTTTACAGGAAAAATTACGACCATTGAGCCTATTATTGATGTTAATACCCGCAATGTGGAAGTGGAAGCCACGGTAAATAATCCGTCGCTTGCGCTCGTGCCCGGAATGTTCGCCAGAGTCATTATTACCACCAGTAAATTACATCGATATCTCACATTACCCCAAACCGCAATCAGTTTTAATCCTTATGGCGCAGTGATTTTTTTAGTTAAAGCAACGGGTAAGGATAAATCAGTTTTAACCGTGCTCCAGCAATTTGTGACAACTGGCGAAACACGAGGCGATCAAGTTGCGGTAACCAAGGGATTAAATGAAGGGGATCTGGTTGTAACCAGTGGGCAGCTTAAATTAAAAAATGGTACCAAGGTTATCATCAACAACACCGTTGTCCCGGAGAATAACCCTAATCCTCAGGTGGAAAATGATTAAGGAAGTTTAAAAAATATGCATTTTACGGATTTATTCATTAAGCGTCCGGTGTTAGCCATTGTTGTGAGCTTATTGCTTTTGGTTATTGGTATAAAAACTTTATTTTCCTTACCGATTCGACAATATCCTTTCACAGAAAATGCAGTCGTCACGGTAACAACCACTTATACCGGTGCTGATCCGGCTATTATTGCAGGATTTATTACTACGCCATTAGAAAACTCCATTGCTCAAGCCAATGGCATCGACTATTTAACGTCATCCAGCACCCAAAGTACAAGCACAATTCAAGCTTATTTATTGTTAAATTATGATTCAAATACCGCGCTCAGTGAAATTAATACCAAAGTCAATGCGGTGCTCAATCAATTACCGCCTGGTTCGCAGCAGCCCATCATAACGGTTGCAATTGGCGAGACAATTGATGCAATGTATATTGGATTTTATAGTAAGGATTTAGCCAGTAATAACATTACTGATTATTTATTGCGGATAGTACAGCCGAAACTCCAGGCGGTGAATGGCGTACAACAAGCCGAGATTTTAGGAAACAGACAATTTGCCATGCGTGCATGGTTAGATCCTGAAAAACTGGCGGCCTATGGCTTAACAGCAGCAGATGTGTCTGCTGCCTTGGCCAGCAATGATTTTATATCTGCATCAGGCCGTACGAAAGGCAATATGGTGACCTATAACCTGAGTGCAAACACAGGACTGTCAACAGTCGAACAGTTTCAGAAACTGATTTTAAAAACCAAAAATGGTGCTATTGTTCGTTTGGGCGATGTTGCAACGGTCAATCTAGGTGCTATAAATTATGATTCGGCAGTACAATTTGATGGACAGCCTGCTGTCTATATTGGAATAAAAATAGCTCCTACAGCGAATGTATTGACGGTAATTAATAAGATTAAGGCTGTTTTTCCAGAAATTCAAGTACAGCTTCCAAAAGGATTAAATGCTCAGATTGTATATGATTCTTCAAAATTTGTTAAAAGTTCTATTGATGAAGTTGTGCAGTCATTGCTGGAGGCACTTTTCATTGTCACATTAGTCATTTATATATTCTTAGGTTCTTTTCGCTCAGTAATTATACCCGTACTTGCTATTCCATTATCTATAATTGGAACATTTTTTATCATGTATATGCTGGGTTATTCAATTAATTTACTTACGTTATTGAGCTTGGTGTTGGCAATTGGCCTTGTTGTTGATGATGCCATTATTGTAGTAGAAAATATTCATCGTCATATGGAAGAGGGTATGGCCAGGTTGCCAGCAGCTTTACAGGGAGCTAAAGAATTGGCAGGACCTATCGTTGCCATTTCAGTGGTATTAATTGCAGTTTATTTACCAATTGGTTTTATGGAAGGATTAACAGGAGCCTTATTTACCGAATTTGCATTTACCTTGGCAGGTGCGGTTGCAATTTCAGCGATTATCGCTTTAACACTATCACCCATGATGTGTTCAAAATTTTTAAAGGTATCGGAAAATAACGATGAACAATGGTTAGCCAATTTTGTCGATAAACAATTTGAAAATTTACATCGCTTCTACCGCCGCATATTAAATAGCTCACTCGATACCTTACCTGTCACGGCTGTATTTGCCGTTATCATTTTAACGAGTATTTATTTTCTTTTTATAAGCGCGAGTTCTGAACTTGCTCCACAAGAAGATCAAGGCATTATCATTTCACAGTTGACGGCGGCTCCTAATGCAACATTGCAACAAACACAGATGTATTCAAAACAAGTTTACGAAGTATTTAAAAGCTTTCCAGAAACCGACCACAGTTTTTCAGTTGATGGTGAGGCAGGATTAAATACCAATATTAGCGGTATGATTTTAAAACCCTGGAATGAACGAAAAAGAACTAGCAATCAATTGCAGCCTTTGTTACAAAACCAATTGAACAATATTGCTGGTGCTAAAATTGCCGCATTTCAATTACCCTCTTTACCGGGCAGTCAGGGATTACCGATTCAGTTTGTCATAGAAACAACCGATCCATTTGAATTACTCAATGATATTTCCCAACAAATTGAAAATAAGGCATTAGCCAGTGGTATGTTTCTGTATATTGATTCAGACTTAAAACTTGATGAGGCACAAACCAACATTGACTTAGATCGTGATAAGGCTTCAGAGTTGGGACTTAACATGCAAGATGTTGGTAATTTATTAACAGGTGCATTAAGTAGTGCCTATATCAATTATTTTAATTATTCAGGGCGTTCATATCAGGTTATTCCTCAGGTTATACGTGCTAGTCGGCTTAATCCTGAACAAGTATTAAATTATTATATTAATACGGCTAGTGGCATTCCGGTGCCGCTCTCCACGATTGCCAAGCTAAAAAACATTGTCGTACCCGAATCATTAAATCACTTTCAGCAACTGAATTCAGCAACTATTTCTGCGGTTCCTGCGCCAGGAGTTTCGATGGGTACTGCCCTGAATAGTTTACAAAAAATTGCAAAACAGACTTTACCGCTAGGGTATACAACGGATTATGCGGGTCAATCACGTCAATATATTCAAGAGGGGAGTTCGTTAGCAGCGACTTTTATATTTGCATTAATTATTATTTTCTTATCATTATCGGCTTTTTTTCAAAGTTTTCGTGATCCATTTATTGTATTGATCAGTGTTCCCATGTCAATTTGCGGAGCCATGATTTTTATTAGCCTTGGCATTGGTGGCGCAACTTTGAATATTTATACTGAGCTAGGATTGATTACCTTAATTGGTTTGATCAGTAAACATGGAATATTAATCGTACAATTTGCCAATGAATTGCAGCGGGAAGGCAAAGATAAACGCGATGCTGTGGTGACAGCTGCAGGTATTCGGCTACGGCCGATTTTAATGACAACCGCCGCCATGGTGTTAGGGGTAGTGCCTTTGTTAATTGCAACGGGCGCAGGTGCAGAGAGTCGCTTCGATATTGGTTTGGTGATTGCATCAGGGATTTCCATCGGGACATTGTTTACCTTGTTTGTTGTGCCCGCCATGTATATGTTTTTAGCCGAAAAACATGAAAAAATCGAAAATTAGTAGGGTGTATAGTCGCTGTCGCGTAATTAGGAATAACAGTAAATTTGGGGAAACCCTCGTCATTGCGAGGAGTTTACAACGAAGCAATCCAGAATGATTATAAGTGTCAATTCCTTGATTTTACACTATTTCTACTGGATTGCTTCGTCGCTGCGCTTCCTCGCAATGACGAGCGTTTTTCACGTACTTGTGAACATTTCCAATTACGCGACAGCGACTATGTAGTCTCCTCATGTAGTCTCCGCATCTTGAAGTGGGATGGGTATAATAGTACAATAACAAAAATACTGATTTTAGGATTCAACATCACATGACTGGCGCGAAGCAATTTTCAATACAACCTATCTTATCTGCTCCTGCTTTTCGTTCAGTTTTTCTTCTCGTGGTGGTGGTCGTGACCTGCCTGCCTTGGTGGCGGTCTAAACGGGCACACCAAGTTAGCAGGTTTTCTTCTTTGCTCGTTTAAGTTAATCACTTTAATGATCCTGAGAGGAAATACAAATGTCTACAGAACAATCAAGTTATCGATATAATAAAAAAGCATTATGGGCTATTTTACTGTGCGCAGGTTTTTTATTTTATAAATATATTTTACAGGTTTATCCGACTGTTATTACCACTCAATTAATGAGTGATTTTAATTTATCAGGGGCAGGGCTAGGAAACTTGGCTGCCACTTTTTACTACTCCTACATGATCATGCAATTATTCTCTGGCGGCATTATCGATAAATACGGTACCCGCAATGTTGCCGTACCTGCTATTTTCATTGCTGCAATCGGCATGTTGCTTTTTTCTTACAGTCATACCGTATGGTTGGCAGGTATTGCGCGAGCATTTATGGGGGCAGGGGTTGCATTTGCAACAGTTGCTTATATGAAAACTGCAGCAGATTGGTTTCCTGCCAAACATTATGCTTTTATTGGCGGATTACTCGCTACTGCAGTTATGTTAGGGGCAGTTTTTGGTGAGGCACCACTTGCCTTTTTTGTCTCTTGTTTTGGATGGCGTTATATTATATTTGGGATGGGTGTATTAGGGATTTTACTTGCTCTGCTATTCTGGTGTGTTGTCAACAATAAACCCCATAAAGACAACTCTGAAAATCCGCAAAAGGAATTTTTTAGTTGGCCTTTATTATGGGCAGTCTTAAAAAACAGGAATAATTGGCTATTAACGCTTTATAGCGGCTTCGTTTTTTCACCACTTGCCGTGATGGGCGGACTATGGGGCACACCTTTTTTAAGCCAAGCTTATTTGCTTAGCCCAACCAAAGCCAGTGCTTTTGTTTCTTTATGCTTTGTCGGTTTTGGTGTTGGTGGACCATTGCTCGGTTTGTTATCAGATCGTATTGGACGATGGCCTGTGATGTTTTTTTCAACCTTGCTTTCTTTATTAAGCATTAGTTTGATACTTTATGTTCCTGATATGTCTAGCTGGGCTTTAAGTAGCCTACTATTTTTCTTTGGTTTTTTTGTCGGTGCTTTTATGCTAGCTTTTGCTGTTGGAAAAGAAGCAAATCCGATTGCGATGACCGCAACCGTGATTGCGATGATTAATGCAAGTGATGCGATATTAGACGCAGCGACAGAACCAGCTATTGGTAAATTTTTAGATTGGCATTCACATGGAGCGATAGTCAATGGGGTTCATTTCTTTTCAACACGGGATTATCAGCTTGCTTTGAGCATTTTGCCTGTTTATACCTTGTTTTCTTTGTATTTTGTATGGAAATTGAGGTTGAAAAGATAAAAATATTTTTTAAGGTTCAAAAAAAGTTACTACTTAGCCCTCTAAGAGGGCAATAGCACGAAGCGGCTGTGGTTCCCTCTCCCCTTGCGGAAGAGGGTTAAGGAGAGAGGACCACAGCCGATCCGTGCTATTGCTCACTTGAGGGTTGAGTAGTAACAAAAAATTATATAGCCCTCATTTTGACCACTCTACGTTACAGCAACTATTTAGGTAAATACTTTATTAATGGTGATCGCGAATGTTTGTGTCGTCACATGTTGCGAAGGATTAACATATAAAGTACCTGTATCGCTTAAAGCAGCAGTTGACGAGGAAAAAGCACTTTCAAAATGATTGTCAAAATCAGCCGATCTTGCATAGGTGTAATTAAAATCTACGAACCAGGTAGGGTTCAAGTAATAATCCAAACCAATTTGCGCAGCACCACCCCATACCCAGTTTGAGTCAGAGAAATTAGTCGGAGAACCTGTGATATCAGTATGTATTCCATTGAGATCTGCATAACCATTTGCACCATAAATGTTGGTTTCAGTTTCAAATAGTGCAGGACCAACCCCTAAATAGACATAACTCTTTTTAAATGAACGACCAATAAAAGGCATTAAAGCCATTTCATGATTAATACTGGTTTGTGCAGAAGTAATAACAACATTACCTGTAAAAGTATCAGCACTGATAAATGAGGTATACGCCCCAGACTGAGGAACGCTAAAACTATCGTTACTGATGGTTGTGCCTAAATATTGGTAAAAATACTTAAAGCCCCACAGATAATCGGTGTCCGAAAAATGCCTGAAATAACCAATCTGTGCTTGAGGTGCAAAGGTTGAATCGGTATCTTTAAATGGGCTAGCAGTGCCGCCAGCTTCGCCGTTGCCTGCAAGTATTGAGTCAATAAAAATACTTGACACTCCACTGGCCTCAATCGATTGATTTAGATAAACTGAATTATAACTGCCGCCTAGTCCAACAAATAAACCAGCATCTGGCACAAGAGAGCCGTCGGTGATGTATGTGGCAGAGGGGGTTGATGAAAGTGTTCCAGCTGTCGCTGTTAAAAATGGAAATGCCAGTAAAAACAAGCCGGATAGAATACGCAATTGCTTCATAACAAAAAGTCCTTTTCATTGATAAAACATAGTAATATCCTAATTTTGATCCAAAATCAAGAGCTGAGACTATATTGCTCAGCTTTTCTTAATGTTTTTGCAGTAAAGTGAATACAAGAATTGTATAAATAACTATAGAGAGCTTAAAATGCCTATTTCATCAGTAGCTGATATCCTTACTATACTATTATAAAGAACCACAATTTCTCAAAATTTAATGTTGAGTTCGAAGAAGCGTTTATTAATTTTTTAACAAATAGCCAGTTTTCTAATTTCGAATGTAATCAGATTGTATGGGCACTTGGCGAATACCCTCAAACATCACAAAAATCGGGTTGGCAACATTTTTTAGAGCTCTCTCCCGCTGTTACATTAATCTTGTTTGAGAAACTTAAACAAGAATTACTCAATATGCCTGGATATTCATTAATACAAGCTTTATCGCTGCCAAACCAGACAAAAGATACTGGTTGGCATTTACTTGCAAGGGATTTTCCAGTTCAATTTGGGCAATGTTTAGAGATGATCGCTGAAAACGATGAAGCAAAACAATTTCTTTTGACTGTTTTTGAACTGCAAAACAACATGCAGCGTACACCTTGGCTCGTAATTTTCAATACGTTTCCAGAAGGGTTATCAACACTTGAACAGTATTTTCCTGATGAAACTTATAAGCAATTCTCAAATTTTATGTTGATGCGCACCCTTGGCAAAGGTCAGGGACTTAACTATAACGCCATTGTTGGAGCAGCAAAAAAACAAAGAACGGCTATGGCTTTCTTAGGCCGTTTTGTCTATGAAAAACTGGGTACACTTAGTGGTATTGATATTATTGGTATTATTGATGCTAAATATCGACCCATTTTTTCTGATAAATTGGTGAAATCGGCTGTAATCACCTACATTTTATCACTTGGTCCTGAGGAAAGAAAAAGTGCCATTTTAAATGCTTGTACGCCAAACTCCGAACTCAATCGACTGTTAGAAAATGAAAAAGACTTTTCTAAGTTGACAGAAATTTATTATCACACCAAAAGAGCAGCTACTCTGGTTAAGTTTATACAATCCTTGCGAATTAATGAACTTATTAATAAAAATGAAAAGCAAGAATGTTTAAATCTGTTAACAGATATCAATCCCCAATTTTCGATTGATGAGCATACTGCCATTTTAAATGCACTGAATAGCAAATCAGGCAATTTAATGAAAACAGGTTGGAGCTTTGTAGCCGAGTACACGCCATCTTTGCTTCTACCTTTGCTCCATGCAGTAGGCGACGAAGCAAATTTAGCGATTCAATTAATAAATATCTTAGCTGTTCCCAATGACGAAGGTGATACGGGTTGGCATGTACTTGCGAGAAGTGCTCATCCAGTAAAGAAGCTGCCATTGCAATTGCTTGTATGTCAGGCTACACGCTCCTCAATACACTATTAAAAAATGAAGAAGACTTTTGTCAGTTGACTGAAATTTATTATCACTCTAAAAGAGCCGCTAACCTGATTACGTTTATACAATCCCTGAATGCAGATGTTGATGATTCTAAACAGCACCAGTATTTTAATTCTTTAGCAAATCTCAACCCTCCATTTTCAGATGATGAGCGTACTTCCATTGCAAATGCCTTGCATATAGGATCAGGTGATTTAGATCGAACAGGTTGGAATTCTGTGGCCAAGTTTGCTCCATCTTTGCTTTTACCTTTACTCAGGACGATCGGCCACGAAGCTAATCTAGCCACACAATTAATAAGCTTCTTAATGGTACCTGATACACACGGTGATACTGGTTGGCATGCACTTGCATCCGGTGCACATAAAGTATTAGCGCGATGCATGGAAATAATCGCTCAAAGCGAAGCGGCAATGCAGCAATTTTTGGCTGTTTTTTCTATTAAAAACAATAAAGACCAAACTCCTTGGTTCTTAATTTTTAATAAATTTACAGATATATTACCAATACTCGCACAATACTTTCCTAAAGCTGACAGAGTTGTATCCAAAAGAATGCGAAGTGCAAATGGAAAAATTTTTTAAATCATCTTTATTTGGCTTTGCCAGAGCTGAATATTTCACTAGTCTTGCTGTGAGTCAACCAGATATAATGGTTTTTTTAACTCGTTTTCTTTATCGTAAACTAATCGAAAAAAATAGGCTTAACAGTAAGTATGAATATTTTATTGAGACCCCAGAAATAAAATCATCGCTTATTAAACATATTTTGGCGTTACCAGAAGACGAACGATATTTGGCTATTAAAATGGCAGTTACCGAGAAAAAAACCAACTTATCTATATGCGTAAGAGAAAGTAAGGAATTTCAGTCGTTAAAAGATGCATGGAAAAAATGTCTACAAACTCAGCAAAAAGTGCTCAAGGAAACCAAAGAAGTTCAACAGCAAGCTCAGAAAACTGTCCTCAAGGAGGCGAAAGCTCAGCAGCAAGCTCAAAAAAATGCACTTCTTCATGAAGCTGAGCAGAAAGCTGAGTTGCCTTCAAAGAAAGATATTAATAATGAAAAAATGGCGATATACAATAAATTAGTAATGACAGTTCTTGATAGCTCAATATCAGTTGTTGAGAAAATCGATGCGTGCTGCAAGGCAATAGATTTAACAACAGATCAAGGTAAGCTTTTAGCTGCATCAAATCGTTCGCTCTCCTCACTTCGTTCATCAAACTCATTCGACCAAGTGTTCAAGCTTATTAAAGAAGAGTTAACTCCACAAATTAAGAGCAAAGCTGAAGCAGAACATCTGAAAACAAAACTGACTATTGTTCGTCATCAATTGCAAATTAACAAAATAACGAATACTCAGTTAGAGAGTGTATTTGTATTTGTCACTAATCGTTGCAAAGCATTTGACGTTTTACCAGAAAATTTAAATTTGCATGACGACAAGGATTCTCTCTCTATTAATACTGCCATAAAAGGATTAGGAAGTTGCTGGTATTGTTTATATCCTGACATTCTTAGTACAATAGAATCAGTAAAGATGCCTAAGTCTGAGAGAAAAGAATTACTGAACTTGCTTGAGGCGTTAAACAGTGCGATTGTAAACCCAGTTAATTATGGGGATGACCAAAATAAGGCGATAGAGCTTCACTTTGCGGTGCAAACTGCAGCAACAAATCTTAAGCGTTGTCTCTCAACACCCACTATTTCGAATTTATTTGCCGAAAATCCGAGTCTAGAACAAGCAGTGAGCATAATTCATACTAAATCAGGCACAGCGGAAAAAAGATTTTGCAGCGCTAGACAATATAACGGTTCCTAAAGAGCCACCCTCTGCTCATAAGGAAAAGAAGCGCGAGATAGAATTGGCACCGGAGTCTGGCAACTACAACTCTTATTCTTGAAAACAGTAGTGGCTGTCGCGTAATTGGAAATAACAACAAATAGGCGAAAATGCTCGTCATTGCGAGGAGTTTACTTTGAGCAATCCAGAATACTCATAAGCGTCAAGTCC
>JABEVJ010000077.1 GCA_013043985.1 Legionellales bacterium
ACCAGCAATAGTTATTCATATTGTGCAGTTTTAATCGTTTCTTCTGGCGTAAAATAGCAAGTTAGAAAACCGAAAACTCATGTGTGTTGAGTATATATCATTCGTCAGCCAAAGTTCAAAAGTGCTGCACTAGGGTCTGTTGACAATTGCTTCTTTTTGCAGCCAAAGAAGCAATTTAATGGTTGAGGTTATTTTAAGTTATCAAGTAACATTGACCAAGATGCTGGCGTTGGTGCTCGGATAAACAGCGGTTTTTTACGCTCCGGCAATACCAGCTCAATCGAAGCCGAATGTAAATAGAGTCCCTTGCCTCCTAGCGGACGCAGCACTTTATCTAAATCCCGATTCCCATATTTAACATCACCTACAATAGGATGTCCTGATTCGGCTGTATGCACGCGAATCTGGTGAGTACGCCCGGTAAAAAGTCGTGCCTCTAATAAAGTTTGTTCTGCAAATTGTTCTAATATTTTAAACTCTGTTAGCGAGGCCTTTCCTTCCTGGTCTCGAACTTTCACCATTCGTTCTCCGCCCTCTACCTGTCCTTTAACTAATGCAAGACTGACACGTGTTAAGCCCACAGGCCATTGTCCATGCACTAAGGTATGATAGGTTTTTTTAATTCCATCCCCTTGAAATGCCTGATGTAAATGAAGTAGCATGGGTCTGCTTTTTGCTAATATTAAGCAACCGGAAGTATCTTTATCCAACCTGTGAGCAAGCTCTAAAAAAGGTTGGTATGGCCGCAAATGTCGTAGTAATTCAATCACGCCTTGAGAAACAGAGCTACCTGCATGAACAGCTAAACCAGCAGGTTTGTTGAGAATCAACAGATCATCATCTTCGTATAAAATGCTATCAGAAACACTCTCTAATAAACTTTCATGCGGATAGTATGTTTTGGGCTCGGCCTCACGCACAGGCGGAATACGCACTTCATCGCCATAAGCTAATTTAGTAGCAGGATCGGCGCGTTTTTTATTGATGCGCACTTCTCCTTTCCGAATCAAGCGGTAAATGCGTGATTTTGGCACTCCTTTGAGAATAGACATAAGAAAATTGTCAAGGCGCTGCCCTGCATGTGATGCATCAATTGTTTGATATTTAACCATGGCAAATACTTTCTGCTTCCGACTCCGGGTAGCTCTGCTCACAATGCGTTTCACGAAGTTTAAAAAGACTGATCCATAATCCTAATAACGCCGAAATAGGCAAGATGACAATAGCAACCTGATAGTTATAAAGTTGATAAAAAGGAACTCCATTTAACATTTCATGAGCCCATGTTAATGCTAATAAAATACCCACTAATTGCTGTGAAACTCCACCCGCCAGAATCGCCATCATATTGGTAAAGCCAGATGCGGTACCAAATATAGCAGCTGGCAAAATATCTTTGATAATACCAAACGTCAGTGATTGAACTGCTGCCGAAGTTCCCAAGAGAATGAGGGCAAAACCCGTTACCAAAACGGGTAAATGTGGTGCGAAAATAATCATTACACCACCAGTCAGTCCCGCAGTAAAACAAATTTGACAGGGTAATCGACGATTTTTTATTTTATTTGACCACCATCCTATTAAAGGACTGCTCAAACCCAATGCAATCCAAAATAAAGAACAAAAACCAGCTGCTTTAGTATTTGTCCAATCATAACTCTTCATCAAATAGGGAACACCCCATAGCGCGCCAAGAGTTGCAACAGGCACCCAGCAAAAAAAACCTGCTAGCGCAATCCACCAAACCTGAGAAATTCGTAATACTTCTTTAAGCCGATTCCATTCGTGAGTAAATCCCTTTCCCTGAACGACTTCACGTATCTGCACACCAGGACGATGATCACGGATAACAAGCCAATAAAAAAGTGCAAGCACAGTCGTCATAAGACCAGTTGTTATCATGGTATGACGCCATCCATAGGTATCAATCACATGAGCAAGCGGCGCTTCCCCCATTATAGAGCCCAAACAACCAGCGAACTGAACCAGCCCTGCAATTAAAGCAAAATATTGATGTTCAAACCAGCGCGATGCAAGAAAAAGCGTGCTAATAAATGCAAAAGCCGAACCAAAACCAATACAAAATCGAGCAAAACCAGCTAAAGCAAAACTGTGCGTCATTCCAAAGAGCAACACGCCAAATCCACTCAGCATAATTGCAACTGATAATAGGCGTCGTGCTCCAAAGCGGTCTAATAAAATACCTGCGGGAATTTGCATACTGGCATAAGCATAAAAAAAACAGGCACTCAATACACTCAAGCCGGATGCGCCGATATTAAAAGCAGACATCAATTGATTGGTAATCACTGCCGGGGAAACTTGAATAAAGTAATCGTAAACATAAAATAATGCCGCCAGAATACAGATCAGATAAGGCATTATAGATGCGACCAATTTATTCTTGTTCATAACGATGATCCCTGTCAGTTTTTTTACAATTTTATAGATCGAGATGAAAGAAGTCTATAACTTCTTCAAATTATCACTTTGCCCCTTTCTTTTTTCTTCAAAACACGATTAAATAGAGACTTATAAAATTCAAGGATATTGATATAATGAGCGTCGCCAACAATGACAACCTCCAACCCTGGGAACGAACAGCATTACAACAACTCTTAACTGAAACCTTAAAAGAGCAGAAAAGAGCACGCCGTTGGAAGATTTTTTTTCGCACCCTCTACTTGATTATCTTCATTTTTATCATCCTACTACTCATACCCGATAATGCCACAACCTATGCGAGTGGAAAATCCCACACAGCCTTAGTCATCATGAAAGGTGAACTAATGGATGGAGGCGATGCTAATGCAGCGGATGTGAATGAAGGTTTGGATGCCGCCTTCAAAGATCCTGATACTAAAGCTGTTTTGCTTGAAATTAATAGCCCTGGTGGAAGCCCTGTTCAAGCAGGCGAAATTTACCAAAATATTATTCGTTTGGAAAATGCCCATCCCAAAATTAAAGTTTATGCCGTTTGTACTGACGTTTGCGCATCAGGAGCCTATTACGTCGCTGCTGCAGCTAACTATATTTATGCCGACAAGGCCAGTTTAGTTGGTTCCATTGGTGTATTGATGGATGGCTTTGGCTTTGTGGACACGCTGAATAAAGTAGGTGTTGAGCGCAGACTCATGACCTCAGGAAGCGAAAAAGGATTTTTAGACCCGTTTTCTCCCGTGAAACCTCAAGATCAGGCTCTAATGCAAAACATGTTGGATATTATTCATACTCAATTTATCCAAGCAGTGAAAGATGGACGTGGCACACGACTACAAAGTGATCCATTACTCTTTTCCGGGCTAGTATGGACGGGTCAACAAGCACAACCTTTAGGCCTAATTGATGGTATAGCTACCCCAGATGAAGTAGTTCGACAAATTATCAAGATACCGAATACTCAAGACTTCACCGTAACAGATACTTTCTACGAGAAATTTGCGAATCGGCTTGGTAGTTCATTTGCTCGCAACATTGGCACTGTGCTTGGAATTCAAACAAGTGGATTGAGGTAATTTGAATATAGAACTGGAAATAAAGCTTGCTATCAGTGATGCAGCAATTGTGCTCCTAAAACAGCACCCAATGCTGCAAAAACCGATGTGCCCGTCTTCAAAGCGAAGGCTGATCAGCACTTATTTTGATACGCCAGATAAACAATTGCGGAAACAAGGCTACGCTCTGCGCATTCGACAAGATGAAGGGCTCTTTACACAGACACTGAAAGGACGTGCCACTGCTCAATTTGGCTTAAC
Source organism: Legionellales bacterium (assembly GCA_013043985.1). Taxonomy (GTDB): domain Bacteria; phylum Pseudomonadota; class Gammaproteobacteria; order UBA1113; family UBA1113; genus JABEVJ01. The sequence continues at coordinate 3,756 of JABEVJ010000077.1, forward strand.
AGCGCGCAACGAATGGGAGTGGCCGCTTGAGCAGTTTGCACTCGACTTTTCACTGATCCCTGTACCTGAATTAAAGACCATGTTTAGTGACAGCAATGTAATGCAATATTTTTCTCCTCGGTTTACCACGGATTTTATTCGAGAGGCCTGGGATATTGAACTTAGTGATCAAACACTTATCGAAGTAGCATTAGATAGAGGTATCATTTCGGTTGGTGAGCACTCAAGTCCAATACAAGAGCTTGAGCTGGAATTAAAAAAAGGCAATCCTGAGACATTAAAAGCATTCGCTAATCTTTTTCAAGTTGAGTTGGGTTTATCCCCTGAAAATCGTAGTAAAGCAGCAAGAGGATTTGCATTATGTTAACGAGCAATCCTATATTAAATTTGTTTGGTCGCTCACCTATCAAACCCCTGCAACAGCATATTGCCAAAACAACGGAATGTGTTCGTCACTTGATGGCATTTGTCTCCGCTGTTTTAAACCAAGATTGGCAGACTGCAACAACGTGTCAGAAACAAGTTATTGACTGCGAGCATCAAGCTGATGCCCTTAAAAAAGACATTCGCTCCCACTTACCAAAAAGTCTTTTTTTACCTGTTTCACGCGGTGATTTGCTAGCTATTTTAACAACCCAAGATATGATTGCTAACAAATGTAAAGATATTGCTGGATTAATTATGGGCAGACACATGTCCATCCCTAATGCAATGGCAGCACCCTATATTGAACTCCTGACGAGCAGTCTCCGAGTGGCTGAACTGGCTCACACCGCTGTCGGGGAACTTGATAAATTGCTTGAAACAGGCTTTCGGGGAGAGGAGGTTATTCTTGTTGAGGATATGATTGATAACCTAAATCAAAAAGAGCATGAAAATGATGATATTCAAGTAATCGTACGCAATGCACTTTTTGCAATTGAACAACAATTATCTCCTATTGATGTCATTTTTTTATACAAAATGATTGAATGGACGGGAGACATCGCCAATTATGCCCATCGCGTAGGCAATTTACTCCAATTACTTATGGCACGTTAACCTCATGCAGCATACTGAACTTTATATCATTCTTGCCACTTTATTTGGTTTATTAATGACCTTTGGTGTTGGCGCAAATGATCTTGCCAATGTCATGAGCACCAGCATGGGTTCTAAAGCCATCAGCGTCAAGCAGGCAATCATTATTGCCATCATTTTTGAATTTGCTGGTGCTTTTCTGGGTGGAATACAGGTCAGCGACACCATTCGTCATGGTATTATCAATACTGATGTACTCAATGCACATCCACAAGAATTTATCTATGGAATGCTCTCTGTTTTGCTGGCGGGATCAACCTGGATGTTTTTGGCAAGTTATCTTGGATTACCTGTTTCTATTACTCACACTATTATCGGTTCAATTGTCGGATTTGGCGCCATTAAACTGGGGATGGGGTCGATTGAATGGGGACATGTTAAAATTATTGCTATAAGCTGGATTTCTTCACCAGCCATTGCTGGCATACTCTCTTACTTCCTTTTTATGAGCATCCAATGGCTCATTTTTTCCAAGCTCCATCCTTTTGGTTATGTGAAACGTTATGCTCCTCTCTATTTATTCCTTGTCGGCATTGCAATTTCTACCGCATCAGTTACCCGAGGATTAAGGCATTACGGCGTTCAATTATCCACCATGGGCGGCATTGTTCTGGCAACAGCCGTTGGCTTAGCTGTTATGCTAATAGGTGTTTTTCTGATGCGTAATATTCAACTCCCGCCTAAAGCAACACGAAACCAGGAGTTTGAAACTGTCGAGAAAGTTTTTGGTATTTTGATGTTATTTACCGCTGCAGCCATGGTGTTTGCACATGGTTCGAATGATGTTGCGATTGCAGTTGGGCCAATTGCGGCTATTGTAGGCGTAGTACAGGCCAATGGAAACTTACTTGTGAGTCAACCCATTCCTTACTGGACTATCTTTCTAGGGGCATCTGGCGTGGTTCTTGGTTTGCTTATCTATGGCCGCAATGTCATTGCAACAGTCGGTCATGGCATTACAACGCTGACACCCAGTCGGGCTTTTGCAGCAACAATCTCCGCTGCATTTACGGTTGTCATCGCAACAGGAACAGGCATTCCCGTTTCGGCAACACAAACCCTGGTAGGCGGGGTATTGGGTGTTGGCCTGGCTCGCGGTATTGGTGCTTTAAATATTAACGTTATACGCAATATTTTTATGTCGTGGATTATCACTATCCCAGCGGGTGCGTTGTTCACCATCGGATGGTACTATGTTCTTCGTCTCATTTTAGGTCAGAGCTCATGATAAAACATACGCCTCTCTATGAACTTCACAAAGCGGCCGGAGCCCGCCTTGTTGATTTTGCAGGCTGGGAAATGCCTTTGCATTACGGTTCTCAAGTGCAGGAACACCATTATGTACGTGAACACGCTGGTGTATTTGATGTCTCGCACATGGCCATTGTTGACGTCCTTGGTACAGGTGCACGCGATTTTTTACGTTACGTATTAGCCAATGACGTTGATAAATTACTCCACCGTGGTAAAGCCCTTTATACCTGTATGTTAAATGATGCGGGTGGAGTGATTGATGATCTTATTGTTTACTTTTTGGATGCTCATTTTTACAGGCTTGTTTTAAATGCAGGCACCCGGGATAAAGACATTGCCTGGTTAAATAAACAAGCTGCTGACTTTTCGGTAGGTTTGCATGAGCGAAATGATCTTGCCATTCTAGCGATACAAGGTCCACAGGCACGGAGTAAGACACTCCCCCTTTTATCGCTCCATTTGATGGACGCGGCAAGTACGTTGGATACTTTTGAATGCATTGAACACGATAACCAACTTATTGCAAGAACAGGTTACACAGGTGAAGATGGTTTTGAAATTATCTTGCCATTCAATAAAGCCATTAAGTTATGGGAGCGTCTTCTAGACGCTGGCGTACATCCTGTTGGCCTAGGCGCGCGCGATACCTTACGACTTGAAGCTGGTCTGAATCTTTACTCTGCCGATATGGATGAAACAACTACGCCTTATGAATCCAATCTCGGATGGACAGTGGCATTACAACCTGCCGACCGGATTTTTATTGGCCGGGCAGCACTGGAATTGCAAAAATCCAATGGAATAGAACAAAAGCTAGTTGGTTTGGTATTGGAAGGAAAAGGCGTATTACGCTCTCATCAAAAAGTAAAAATAACGAACGATGGAGAGGGCATCACCACCAGCGGTAGTTTTTCCCCTACACTTGGTATTGGAATTGCACTGGCTCGTATTCCTGTCAGTCAAGCTACTCATTGCCAAGTTGAGGTACGTGACCAGTGGTTACCAGCCAGAATTATCAAACCGCCCTTTGTTAAACAGGGTAAGAAAGCATATGAGTAAGGAGATATTTCATGTCAAATGTTCCCAATGACCGACACTATACTGCCAGCCACGAGTGGGTGAAAGAAGACGCAGACGGAGTGCTTATCATAGGCATTACTGATTTTGCACAAGCGTTGCTTGGCGATCTTGTTTTTGTACAGCTTCCCGATGTCGGTGATGTAGTCAAGAGCAGTCAGGAAACAGCGGTGGTTGAATCTGTCAAAGCCGCTTCAGATGTTTACGCGCCTATCAGCGGTGAAATTATCGCTCGCAATGACAGCCTGTCTGAATCGCCTGAGTTAATTAATTCTGCGCCTTATGATGGTGGTTGGATTTTTAAGATCAAACCAACTGATAAAGCCGAGCTCGAGCAATTACTGGATGCAGAAGCTTATTCGAAACAGATTGGATAGTCGCTGTCACGTAATGTGGTCAACGTATGCGCTATCATTGTAGCCCGAGGAGTCTATTATGCCCTTTATTCCACATACTAAGCACGACATTGATCTCATGCTTGATGCCATCGGTGTAAAAAAAATTCATGATTTATTTGATGAAATACCTACTGAGCTATGGAACAAAAAATCCGAGATTGATATTCCAAATGGACTAAACGAGTTGCAGGTCACGCAGTTGCTCAAAAAACGAGCAGCACAAGACCGTCGTGAAACTTGCTACATTGGTGCTGGAGCTTATGAGCATCACATTCCTGCGGCTGTTTGGAAAATCGCTTTTCGAGGAGAGTTTTTAACCTCCTATACCCCCTACCAGGCTGAGGCCAGCCAGGGAACCTTACAACTACTCTATGAATATCAAACGATGATTGCCAGTTTGATGGGCATGGAGGTCTCGAATGCCTCGCTCTATGATGGTGCATCAGCACTGGCTGAAGCCATATTGATGGCAATCCGCTGTATGCCTAAAAATCACACGTGTAAAAAAGTATTAATTGCAGGTACACTCCACCCACATTATCGCGAAGTTGCCCAAACACTTGTGACGCCTCAGGACATCGAACTAGTTGAGATTCCTTTTGATAAAAAAACTGGCACCCTTTCAATCGATTTACTCAAACAATATGAAACAACCCCTTATGCTGCACTTATCATCCAGCAACCCAATTTTTTTGGACAAATTGAAAATATTGATCAATTAACTGATTGGGCACACAGTCATCAACAATTAGTCATTGCTGTGGTTAATCCCATTGCCATGTCACTCTTCAAAGAACCGGGCAGTTGGGGCGAACGAGGTGCGGATATTGTCTGTGGGGAAGGCCAGCCACTTGGTATCCCTCTCGCATCAGGCGGACCTTATTTCGGTTTTATGTGTACACGAATATCGCTTGTCAGACAAATGCCCGGGCGACTGATTGGACGAACGGTGGATAAAGAAGGTAAGGAAGGGTTTGCTCTGACACTTCAAGCTCGCGAACAACATATTCGCAGAGCAAAAGCAACCTCTAATATCTGTACTAATCAAGGTTTAGCAGTCACCGCAGCGACTATTTTTATGAGTTTACTTGGTGAACAGGGTTTGCGAAATATGGCATTGGCCTCCTGTCAAAATGCTAAAAAAATGGCTGAAATACTTCGGCAAATCGAGGGAACCTTTGTTCTTTTTCAAGGCACTCATTTTCATGAAATCGTCATACAATTACCCGTCAAGGCCTCATTGCTGATTGAAGAAATGGCTAAACACGGGATTCAAGCAGGTTATGATTTAAGTCAGGTCTTTCCCGAGCTTGGCAACTCGCTACTTATCTGCGTCACTGAAACTAAAACCGATGATGACTTACAGCGTTATGGCAAGGTATTTCAGGCAACTTTGGAAATGCTAAAACATAAAAATCATGCCGCAGAGCCGGTGTTATAGGAGAAAAAATGGTTATTTTTGAATTAAGCCAGTCTGAACGCCGCGCTAATGCCCTGCAAGTTCAAGCCCCTTCTCCTGTTGAGTTAGGTTTATCCGATGCTGTGCTGCGTAAAACAAAAACAAAACTTCCCGAAGTGAGCGAATTAGATGCTGTGCGTCACTATACTCGCCTTTCACAAGACAACTTTTCAATCGATACTCATTTTTATCCGCTTGGCTCATGCTCGATGAAATATAATCCCAAAATTGCAGATGAGCTTGCCTCTTTACCCGAGTTTTTAGCTCGTCATCCATTGGCACCGTTACCTCATAGCCAAGGTTTCATGCAATGCCTTTATGAGCTGCAAAATATGTTAAAAGCGGTTACAGGGATGAAAGCAACCTCGCTGACTCCGATGGCAGGAGCCCAGGGTGAGTTTGCTGGTGTTGCCATGATTCGTGCCTACCATCTTGATCGCGGCGATACAAAGCGAACTGAGATCATTGTACCCGATGCTGCACATGGCACCAATCCTGCTACTGCAACGATGTGTGGATTTACAGTTAAAGAAATTCCCACCAAAATGAATGGTGATATTGATTTGGATAAATTACGCGCGGCTGTTGGCCCGAGCACGGCAGGGATCATGTTGACTAATCCCTCAACCCTCGGTGTTTTTGAACGAAATATTCAAGAAGTTGCCCACATCGTTCATGAAGCTGGTGGTTTACTCTATTATGACGGCGCTAATCTTAACGCCATTTTGGGACACGTCAAGCCAGGTGAAATGGGGTTTGATGTGTTGCATATGAATCTTCATAAAACCTTTGCAACGCCTCATGGCGGAGGCGGCCCCGGTGCAGGGCCTGTTGCGGTAAGCGAGCGCTTGGTTCCTTATCTGCCCTTGCCAATGGTCACTTACAAAAACAATCAATATCGTTGGTTAACGCCAGAAGATTGCCCTAAATCGATTGGGCGCCTATCCACCTTTATGGGTAATGCAGGCGTTTTACTTCGAGCCTATATATACGCCAGTATGCTTGGACGAACAGGGATGTGCCGCGTCAGTGAGTTTGCAACACTTAACGCTAATTATCTTATGGTCGAACTCCAAAAAGTCGGCTTTGATTTAGCCTTTCCTGAGAGACGAGCCTCGCATGAATTTGTCATCACGTTGAAAAGACAGGCAAAGGAATTTGGCGTCAGTGCGATGGATGTAGCAAAACGTTTACTGGATTATGGTATGCATGCTCCAACAACTTATTTCCCACTACTGATTCAAGAGTGTTTACTGATTGAGCCGACCGAAACCGAAAGCAAGGCAACACTGGATATTTTTATTGCAGCCATGAGAACTATTTTGCTGGAGGCAGAAGCTTGCCCTGATGTACTGCACAATGCGCCAACAAGTTGTAAAGTACGTCGTTTGGACGATGTCAAAGCAGCGAAAGAGCTAGATTTGGTTTGGGAGGCACCGCCCTCATCCAGCTAAGCTTTTTGTCTTAGCATGAACGACTTCTGCCCTGGCATGAACTACCTCTTTTGTATCTCCTAACAGTTGCTTTTCTGTCAGCTTCTTGGGCTTAAAAAAAGCTGCATACGTTTGGCGAGCATGGATTACCGTCGCAATTCCTGAAATCGCTAAAATACCGATTGCGATAGGTGGCGCAAAAAAAGCACATATGACGCCACCCGTAAATCCACCCGCGATCAGTGTTCCTCGGAAAACACTGCTTCTCATTGCTTTTTTCTTTTGCATTTGAAAAGGAGAGGAATTAAGGGGATCACCCGCTTTAGTAAAATATTTCTCATGATATGCGGCAATAACATCTGCTTTTGCTTCAGTCGGTGGCTGATTATTTACAACTGTCCGTATTAATTTAACGGTATCACTTAGCGAAGCAATTGCCTCTAAATTCGGCGTCGCATGTTCTTTTGACAGCATCTTGTAGTCTTTTTTCAACTGAATGATTTCTTTTTTCCTCTCTGCTTGCTCTAAAAGCTGATTAAGTTGAGCATCGATTTCCTGATCTAAAAGTGCATGAATAGGAGAAAACATTTCGTTAATATTTTGTGTATTATTCGCTTTATTTGCTGCATCCGCAATATGCTCCGCCATAATAATCAACGGTCGCACGCAATTTTCAATTTTTATTCTATTTATTTCCTGCAAATCGGGATCGTCTTTCACCTCTTTATTCAATTCGGCAATTTTAGCCAATATATACGTTGTCAGACTGGAAAAACTATCTTGAATCAAATCTCCCATTTTTTTTGCGTCCTCAGCACTCAAAAACGAGCTCAATTTAGATTTCACAAACATATCCAAATGTGGGCCGCCTTCATAAGTACCTAATTGTTTAAGATAAGTATTCAAACCAGGAAATAGCTCTGGACAGAGTTCCTGAGGGAAATGATTTGCATTTTTCAATTTCTCATTAATTTGATCAATATCTTTTTCATAAGCTACTTTAGGACGAACTGGAGCTGCCTGTGCTTGACTGACAAACCTATTGTTTTGATATTCAAATTGGTTCTCAAACTCTTCTGAAGCAATAGTAATCTCTTCATCTTCATTTTTTCGCTCTGTTATATCATCAATTTCGTCGATAATCTCTTCTTCCAGCTCAATTTCATCACATTGAGCAACAATTTTGCCATTTCTTTCTTGCATCTTACAGAGAGCAAATATTGCCTCAGGTATCTCAGCGCCTGGGTAGTTTTCACGATACTCCCGCAAATATGCTTGTTTTTCAACCAATGCATCATCTGAGTTAATTGTCTTTGCAACGAGACGTGTTCTGGCAATGAAGAAATTTATATACTGATTCAGGTCACCTGTTGTCAACTGTTCAGAATTAAGTACTCTTTGAATCGCTTCTATTGAAGAGTTATAATCCCCTATAATATTTCCTATGCTTTCCTCATCATCGCTATACTCAATATCAACATTAAATGACTCAGCCAGCTGCCTTGCTACCTGATTAATTCCAGCAGCGATGTCTTGTTTAGTCTCATCCAAAACAAGCTGATTCGCTATGAGCTGATTAAATTTGATAGCACAACTGATATCGCGACGCAGCTTTTTAAAAGGCAGCAGTGCTCTTTCATAAGAAGAAATTTCAATTATTTCATTATTCGGATCAAAATAATCCACCTTAATATGTTCAAATTGCATTGGATTTTTAGAATCAATAACGCAAGAAAATGCGACTTTATTTTGATTATTTTCTTCAGAAATGCCATCTTTAGCAAAATCGGTATCCACTGATCGTGAGATATTTGTCTGGTCATAATCTTCATTTTGCATGGGCACTTGAGGTGCTTTAGATGCATCTCGTTTTAGTCCTACATGTCCATATAAATACCGTACATTATAACCCTTATGCTTACCGGACATCGCCCCTTTTGCATTCTCGGACAAAAGAACATCGCCCTGATCTCCCATCCAACGATACCAAACCATTTCGGATATCGCTTTGGCTAAAGAGCCCTCAAATAAACGAGCATCCTTGTTCTTTGCCATCTCCGCATGTTTTTTATTAATGCGATCGATTGAACGTTTCAACACGGTAACATTGTTATCATTAAATTTTACACCTAACAACTTAGCAATCTTTTCATAACCAGCAATTTGTTTTTTAACTGAGATAGGGCATGGTGCATGAGTCAATAATAAAATGTCTTTTTTATTAGGTGAAATATAATCAATTAATTTTAAATTTTCGAAATAAGAAGGCATAAAGAAATTTATATCGTCGCGTGTAATGCGTCCATCTGCCAGTAACCAGCCTAAATTTTCCAGAGAAACACTTTGTCCGCCACCGCCAGAAACTTCATTCTCATAAAACATAGTTAGGTTTCGGTTGTGATATCCCTTTTGATGATTAAACACAAAATCATTTTGATATATCTTTAAAAACCCATTATCGTGATTGGATCGATTAATCGAGCTGGGTAAGTTATCCATTCGAATTTTATGCAGAAGTGCCAACATGAATAAATCACACTGCCCACGGTCAGACAGTAAATCACCAATTAAGTGATATTTCTCGATATCATTTCGAAAAGTAACTTGACTGAGAAGTTCCGCCATTTCAGCAATATTTTCCCGGGTCAACTTCTTACCAGGGATACGGTATAATTTATTGAATCGGTTATTCTGTTCGCGAGTTAGTTTAACCAGTCCATGAATCTGCGCATCCCATAAAATATTGCGCCAATTACCGTGTCCGTCACCTTTTACCACCCTGCCATCTAATTTTGGCTGATATTCTTTTTTCAATATGGGTAAATCATCATACTCAAAGCTGGCATTAGCAATTTCAATAATTCTGGTAGACATCATACCTCTCCATTTACATTCTCTTAACTTAAACTGAGCAATCATACCGCATTTTATATTAACTATAGATTAACGCCGGATATAAGTTAAATTTTTTCTCTGTAGGAGACAAAAGGCATATTAGAATTCTGCTTGACAAGTCGAGCTCTGCCTAGCTAAACTCATAGCCAACGTTTACATACATTTTATCACATAACTCATTGGAGTTTCTTATGGCTGAGCTTAGAATTGGATTAGAGGGTGTTGCAATTGCTGAAAGTGCTATTTCACACGTTGACGGTGAAAAAGGTGAGCTAATTTACCGCGGGTATTGGGTTGAAGATATCGTACAAAATCACTGTTTTGAGGACATTGTCCACCTGCTTTGGTTTGGACATTTGCCTGACGCTGCAGAATCAAAAGCCTTCAAGGCAAAGCTCGCTGCAAACCGAGAGTTACCTGATTATATTAAACAATTGATTAACCTGCTACCGAAAACGCTCACACCCATGGCAGTATTGCGTACAGCTCTATCAGCGTCGATAGTACCTGGCAGCGATTGGCCACCTACCGTGGATCAAGCTATTGTTTTACTCGCACAAGCGCCGATTATCGTTGCTTATTACTATAACCATATTAACGGCAAGGCAGAGCGAAAATCCCGCGATGATTTAGGTCATGCAGCAAACTACCTCTACCTGTTACATGGTGTTGCACCTGAAAAATCACACGAACGCGCACTCGATATGTATTGGATGCTGTCTGCTGACCACGATATGAATGCCTCAACCTTTACCGCGCGTGTTGTTACTTCAACCATGTCAGATATCGTTTCATCGGTAGTCGCTGCCATTGGCGCGATGATTGGCCCATTACATGGTGGAGCACCTTCACATGTTGATGATATGCTCGATGCCATTGGCACTGAAGAAAATGCAGAACCCTGGTTACGTGACCAAATTGAAAAGGGTGAACGATTAATGGGATTTGGGCATCGAGTTTACAAAACTTATGACCCACGCGGTGCGGCTTTGAAACAAGTTGTCAGAGAGTTTTCCGCTGATAATCCTTTATTCAAATTGAGCTTACATGTAGAGGAAGTTGCTGTTCGTTTATTAAACGAATATAAACCAGGTCGCAATTTATACCCAAATCTTGAATTTTGGGCTGCTGGTGTACTGAGAACAATTAATTTACCACGTGAATTATATACCCCTAGTTTCACCTTAAGTCGTATTGGTGGTTGGACAGCCCAAATCATTGAGCAATCTGCGAATAACCGATTGATCCGACCAAGTTGTATTTATACAGGTCCACAACCCAAAGGTGAACGGGTTAAAAAGGATTAGCTCCGTAGATGGTGTCTTGAAGGTTAACCATTTTTTTAAAAAAATGGTTAACCTTCAAGACACCATCTATGTAAGGTTTAGGTATTTTTAATGCGAAATCCATTGCTAAACAAAATAATGTGCGCTGGTTATATTCTGCTTTTCTTAGCGGCACCGCTTGCCCATGCCGCCACTACTTCAGCTCAACCTCCTGCACTCTCAGCAAAAAATTACTCAGTGCTCCCTATGCTTTCAGCAAGCAATAATCCGGTTTCTGCACCAGCAATGACCACTGAGCCCATCGCCTCTTCTGATCTCTCACCCGAACTCGTGACAAACCAGCAACAACTGAATATCATCACTGAACAATTATCTGCCATTAGTGCCGCTCTAACCGAGCCAACCATCCAGGATGGTACCTTGCAGCTCATGCAAGAGCAGGTCGAAAGTGTTCTGAGGCACTCGCAGACAATACAACGTACAGCAGAAAAAAAAGCAAGTGAAATCAATGCTCTTATCACTGCACTAGGAGCATCGCCTAAAGCAACTGATCCCCCTGAGGATCCCGTCACTGCCGCAAAAAGAAAAGATTTAACCTCTACAGTGGCTTTCTACCAAGGCCAAGCAAAACAAGCTTATGCGCTCATTTCACAAGCACTGTCACTTTCTAATGCCCTCGCACAAAAAAGGCTGGAAAATAAAGCCAAAGGCTTAATGCAGCGATCAGTGCCCCTATATGACCCCATTATCTGGCGACAAGGCATGACTCAGGGTGACACCGCCATGCTGCAAGCCTCAAGCAACACATTCAAAATGTTTAGGAAAAGTATCGAAACTCTCGAAACACCAACGATTGCCCTTATTTTTACAGCTTTTGTTGTGTTTATTTCTCTACTCAGCTTCCTTTTCTTCTGGATAATCTCGCAGCACATTGGGCAACGGTTTATTACCGCCAAACCGAGTCTTGTTAGAAAAATTATCACCACGCTTGGGATTCTTTTGTCAAAAGCCGTTATTCCGCTCAGTGCAATTTTACTCATTGTATTTAGTGCCAAAAAATATGACATTATTTATGAGGGGCAATGGTATCTTTTAACTCATTTTTGTCTGATGCTAGGAGGTGGATGGATTGCTTACCTATTAGTTCAGGCAATCCTGGCTCCCCGTTTACCTCTTTGGCGTATTCTTCAAATTCAAGATAGAAGTGCTCAACTCTTAGCGCGTCAGTTATATATCTTTAGTTTCTTAGCTTTATTAAATTGGTTTGTCAGTGCTATTTCTGAAACTATTCCCATTGATTTTCTAATACCCTGTGAGTTCTTATTACGAACCCTGGCTTGTATAAGTGGTTTAATTTTATTAAAAAAACATTATTGGCTAAATGAAATACCTCCTGAACAGAAACAGACACCGGACACGGCGGCAACACACAGTACCCCAGGTACTACACGCAGTGCTCAACGTGCTTTTATCCATTATTTGCGGATTGCATCGGTGGTGGTTTTCCTAACTAACCCCCTTTTTATGCTCTTAGGGTATATTGTATTGGCTAACTTTTTGTTTATCAGCTTCATTCAAACTGTTGCTATCGTAGCGATTTTACTTGGATTGCATATCGTTTGTTATCAAATACTGGGGAAATTTATCGGTATTAAAACAGACAAAATACTTGATGATGCGCTGAATTTAAGTGAACGCAGCCGAAATATATTGCATTACTGGGTCATCGTCATCATCGACCTTTGTTTTTTTATCGCTGGGACAATCGTTATCCTACTCACCTGGGGATTAGACAAGCAAGACTTATGGCGATTTATAAAACCCCTTCTCTTAGGCTTTAATATTGGCTCATACCATTTCTCACTCACTGCATTTTTTACAGCCATCGCTATTTTCACCGGAATTTTTATGGCTACACGTTTATTACAACGTTTTTTAAGTGGCCGCGTCTTTCCCTACACTAATCTTGATATTGGCATTCAACATGCATTTCATCAAGGCATTGGGTATATTGGACTAACCATTGCTGTACTCGTATCCATCGGTGTGATTGGGATTAACCTCACCAGTCTTGCACTCATTGCAGGAGCATTATCGGTTGGAATCGGTTTCGGGCTGCAAAACATTGTCAGTAATTTTATTGCGGGTATTATCGTTCTGGTTGAGCGTCCCATTAAAATTGGTGATAGGATTATTGTAGGTCAAGATGAAGGCACCGTCAGGCGTATCAGTGTGCGCGCCACTGAGCTTGAGGCCAGTGATGGCTCCTCTGTTTTAATTCCTAATTCAGAATTAATTTCAGGTCGAGTTAGAAATTGGACCTTTCGCAATCCACTGACCAAACTTGATATTGCGATTGGTGTTGCTTATGGCAGTAATACACGGCTCGTTGAAAAACTGCTTTTACAGGTTGCATCACAACACCCTGCCGTCACGCGTGATCCCCGCCCCATCGTTACTTTCTTTGATTTCGGAGCAAGTTCACTCGATTTTAAGCTTACTGTTTGTGTGAATGATGTTAATAAACGTTCGTCAGCTGGCAGTGATCTGCGTTTTGAAATTGAGCGCGTATTCAAAGAAAATAATATCGATATTCCTTTCCCTCAGTGTGATATACGAATCGTTCCGCCAGCATTGATAGAGGAAGGATAACCTGTCAATTTTCGACAGGTGTTTTTTGATCTTTAATATTGTACTCTCATAAAAATAATACAAAAAATTTACAAGTGAGAACTTCAATGCCATACAATTTTATTGAAAAATTTACAAAAAGCCCAACAACACGTGAAGATGAAAAAGTAATTCTAATCAATATATTAAAAAAATTCAGTAAAATTTTTCCGAGTGATGGTGACAACCCCTTTCTAGATGATATCCGATGGATAGGTGAAGCTTGTACAACAAGCAAAGAGATCATCAATCTGCTTCACGCTCTTTTAGCCCCTTTTGAGCATGAAAAACTGAAATCTTTCATTATGCGCATATATGAAACCTGTTTAACGGAAATTAAAAGCCAACAGGCAATATCTGCTGATTTATTACTCATGGAAAGCATAATCAATGAAATTGATTTGTGCACTGAAAAAGACGCAATGATCAACTTAATTTTGAAAAAACTCTCACCCTATTCGATAAAAAAAACCGACATAATTCAAAAACTCGAATCATTAGAGCTTAAAGAAAAAGATAGCTGGAACTTTTCAGCAAGAGGCATAAGCTTAGCAACTAACATTGTCTTGAAATTTATTAATAATCCTCATCCTATCGATTTCACGCCTCAAATTGCTTTAGAACGCACCGGTATTCGCAACAAACGGATGGAACAATTGAAATCATCTAATTTCAAACCATTGTCAGAGCAAATAACTTATGAGCCCTATCTTTACTATAACGGGGTAGCGCTCGAATCAAAAGGTTTGCTCTCTATTAATAATAATATACTTCAACTTGATAGCTTTAGCACAGCATACTTCATTAATAAAGCACAAGAGGATATAAAGGGAGTAGGGAAAAGTGCGATCAACGGTTCTGCTGTTAGAGTTCCCATTGTTTTCAGCAAGCAGGTGACAGAAAGAGATAAAGAATTAAAACTCACCGCGAATTTTAATCTTCCTTTATTAAACCATTGCATGTCAGTACTGTATACGTTTGGATGTTATCCTGCTTTAATGAAAATTGAAACCAATTTAATAAAAAAATATATATCACAAATTATTGATCTTCCAGAACAATGGAAAACAGAAGAAGCTGTGGAGTTCATCAATACAAATGGAGATTATATTTTTTCAGAAACTATTTATCCAAACTTACAAAAGCAAATACCAAATGAAGATTTAAATAAATCAATTTTTTATGAAACTGGAGAGATAAATCATATTTTTATGCTGATTATCAGTCAAGCACCTCTAAAATACAAAAAACACTTTTCTGAAAACACAATTAGCCACTATGGGGAGCTCATTTTGCATCATGACTGGTTTTATAATGAAATAAAGAAAATTGATCATCTTTGTTTTCAGGTCGGCAATTTTATATCCAGACTCTGTTATCAACCAGGTTTATTTAGC